>NZ_FOOK01000004.1 GCF_900113175.1 Planifilum fulgidum
AGTCAGACCATTGAGCGCAGCTTCGCTGACGCCAAAGAACTTCATGGGCTTCGTTATGCACGCTACAGGGGGCTTGCCAAAGTCAGAGAGCAATGCCTCCTTATTGCCGTGGCTCAAAACATCAAAAAAATGGCCTTGCTCCTCTCGAAGAGAGGAAAAGGCTTTGTGATCCGCCTAATTTACCAAATCTAATTTCCTTTATCTGTTTATTCCCCATAAACATGCAACCCCTGGCGCTTTTCTTGCGAAAAGAGCCAGGGGGTTTGTCATCAATCTCGAGCGGCTTGGCCGCTCTTTTTTGTTGGCTTGGTCATATTGCACCGGGACGGGCAATAAGTATGAGGTAAACCGAGTGGACAGGAGGCTTCTCCATGATTGACCGAGTGCTCCGCGTGCTTCCGCTGTCCATCCGGAATTTGCTGGAGTCCCTGTCGCCTGTGGAGAGAAGCCGGCTGGAGGAGATCCGAGTGCGGAAGGATCGCCCGCTGGAGGTCATTACCACGGAAAAGTCCCGGTTTGTCACTCCGGAGGGGCGCCTCACGCGGGATCCCCGGGAGGCGTACCGGCCTTCCGGCGAAGATTGCCGGAAGATGCTGAATCTGATCAGCAACCATTCCCTGTACGCACTGGAGGAGGAGCTGAGGAGGGGCTATGTCACCATCGAGGGGGGACACCGGATCGGGTTGTCCGGAAAAGTAGTCGTCGAAGGCGGGAGAGTGAGGCACCTGAGGGACATCACCGGGTTCAACGTCCGGATTGCCCGGCAGATCCCCGGGGTGGCCGGCGGTCTCATCCCATACCTCTTTCAGGGGGGGCGGGTGGAGAATGTGCTCATCGTTTCTCCTCCGCAATGCGGCAAGACCACCTTGCTCCGGGATCTGGCGCGGATCGTCAGCACCGGGGACAAGGGCCTCTCCCCCCTAAAGGTGGGGATTGTGGATGAACGCTCGGAACTGGCCGGGTGCGTGCAGGGAATTCCCCAGCATGATGTCGGTCCCCGCACGGATGTGTTGGACGGGTGCCCGAAGGCGGAAGGGATGATGATGATGATCCGCTCCATGTCGCCGGACATTCTGGTGGTGGATGAAATCGGCCGCAGGGAGGACGGGGAGGCGGTGTACGAGGCGGTCCATGCCGGAGTGCATGTGTTTACCACCGCCCACGGCCGAACCCTGGAAGAGGTGTGCCGAAGGCCCACGATTTCCGCCCTGGCGCGGGACGGGGTGTTCGGCCGGTATGTGCTTTTGAGCCGGCGCCGCGGCCCCGGAACGGTGGAGGGCGTGTTCGACCGGTCCTTTCGGCGGGTCGAACGGCTGGAGATGGTCCGTTCGCCATGTTGAAGCTGATCGGAGCCGTTTTGATCCTGATTTCCACCACCATGACCGGATTTCGCATCGCCCGCCGCTATGCCGAACGTCCCAGGCAAATCCGGCAGCTCCGGCAGGCCCTGTCCCTGTTGGAGACGGACATCGCCTACGGATCCCGCACGCTGACGGAAGCTTTTCGGTGGATCGGGAAACGGGAGCGGGAGCCGGTCGCTTCCCTCTTTTCCTCCTGCGTCCGATATCTGGAGACCCTCGATGGAGCATCCACGTACCAATGCTGGAAAAAGGCCGTGGAGGAGACGTGGCCGCATACGGCGATGGGCGTGCCCGAGCGGGAAGTGATGATCGATTTCGGCAAGACTCTGGGTTTGTCCGACCGTCAGGATCAGCTGCAGCACCTGAGGATGGCCGTCGCCAACTTGAAGGTGGAGGAAGATCATGCCCGGGACGAGCAGGTGCGTTACGAGAAGATGTGCAAGACCCTGGGTTTTCTTGCCGGAGCGCTCCTCGTCATTCTGATGATCTAGCCTTTTGCGACCGGGGGGTCACCGATGTCGTTCAATGTGGACGCTGTCTTTCAAATCGCCGGGATCGGGATTATCGTCGCCATGATGCACACGGTCCTCAAGCAGATGGGCAAGGAGGACTATGCCCAATGGGTGACGCTGATCGGGTTTATTGTGGTTTTGTTCATGGTGGCCACGATGGTTGAGGATCTGTTCCAGACGATCAAAAACGTTTTCCTGTTCCAATCGTGAGGGGGCGATCCCCTTGGAAATCATCCAGGTGGTCGGCCTCGGCTTGATCGCCACCTTTCTCATCCTGGTCATCAAGGAACAAAATCCCGTCTTTGCCTTTTTGCTGGCCACCTTCGCCGGAATCGTCATTTTTATCTCCCTTGCAGGCAAGTTGGCCGATGTGATCCGGACCCTGGAACAGCTGGCCGCCCAGGCGGGTGTGAAAGCGGCCTTTCTCGAGACGGTGCTGAAGATCATCGGCATCGCCTACATTGCCGAATTCGGCGCACAGGTGACGCGGGACGCGGGCCAAGAATCCATCGCCTCCAAGATCGAGATGGCCGGAAAAGTGCTGATCATGGTGATGGCAATCCCCATTGTGACGATGATCATCGAAACGATCGTCAAAATTCTTCCATCGTGAGGATGGTTGTTCATGGATCGGCTCCTGAAGCGGATCGGGCTTGTTGTGGCGATCTTCCTGACGGCGCCGCTCGTCTGCGCCGCCGCGAATGACCAGCCGGATTCCTCCGTCAGCGAACAATTGGTGCGGACCCAGCTGGAGCAGTTGGACACGGAACCGCTGGAGTCTTTTTGGCGGGATCTGAAACAGGAGTACGGCCGGTACATGCCGGGGGGAGAAAAAGGGGATCTTTTTGACGCGGTCCTTTCCCCGGAGGGCGGTTTTTCCCCGGAAGAGACGCTCAAGGCCTTGGCCCGCTACTTTTTCCACGAGATCCTGTACAGCGGAAAGCTGCTCGGCACGGTGATCGTC
This sequence comes from Planifilum fulgidum, assembly GCF_900113175.1. Classification (NCBI taxonomy): domain Bacteria; kingdom Bacillati; phylum Bacillota; class Bacilli; order Caryophanales; family Thermoactinomycetaceae; genus Planifilum; species Planifilum fulgidum. The sequence goes on from NZ_FOOK01000004.1 coordinate 2,838, forward strand.
CTCGCCGTATTGAGCATGATCCTTCAGCTCCTTTCCACCGCCTTTCAGCACGATCAGGTGAGCCGGGTGGCCTTCGCCGTCGCCTTCATGGTGATCATCATCCTCGCGATGGACAGTTTTTCCGTGGCCGTCGAGTCGGCCAAGACGGCCATCGAGCGGATGATCCACTTCATGCTGGCCCTGATTCCGCTGGTGTTGACGCTGCTGGCGTCCATGGGCAATTTCGGCTCCGTGGCCATGCTTCATCCCCTGATCGTGTTCATGATCCATGTCGTCGGAACGCTTATCTACACCGTGATCTTTCCGCTCCTGTTCTTTTCGGCGGTGCTCGGCATCGTCAGCTGCCTTTCGGAAAAATACAAATTGAACCAGTTGGCCGATCTTTTCCGGCGGGTGAGCATGGCGCTGTTGGGAGGGCTTTTGACCATCTTTCTGGGCATCATCTCGATCCAGGGGGCGACGGCGGCCGTCACCGACGGGGTGACCATCCGCACGGCGAAATACCTGACGGGAAATTTTGTTCCGGTTGTGGGCAGGATGTTTTCCGATGCGGCGGACACAGTGGTGGGCGCCTCCCTTCTGGTGAAGAATGCGGTCGGGATGGCGGGGGTGTTGATTTTGCTGTTTATCAGCGCCTTTCCGGCGTTGAAGATCATCTCCCTGGCCGTCATCTACAACTTTTCGGCGGCGGTGATGCAGCCCCTCGGGAGCGGTCCGATCATCGATTGCCTGAACATCATCGGGAAAACCCTGATGTACATTTTCGCCGCGCTGGCCACCGTCGGGCTGATGTTCTTTCTCGCCGTCACCATCATCATCGCGGCCGGGAACATCTCGGTGATGATCCGGTAGGTGAGGGAAATGATGGAATTCGTCGGCGGATGGCTCAAACAGATCATCCTGTTGGTGCTTGTCGCCACCTTTTTCGATTTGCTTCTTCCCAACCACTCGATGGAGCGCTATGTGAAGCTGGTGATGGGCCTGTTGATCATCCTGGCGATTTTGAATCCGATTTTCTCGCTTTTGGACAAGAATCTGGATCTCGCATCCTTCACCCCGGACAGCCAGGGGGTGCCGGAGGGGAACGCCGCCGCCTTGAGCGCCATCCGCCGGGAAGGGGAAGCCCTTCAAAAAACCCGGGATCGGTTGATTCTTTCCCAGGTGCAGAAGAAGTTGGAGGAGACGATCAAACAGGATGTGGAGAGGCAATTTGACGTGAGGGTCGTAAAGAGCCAGGTGTCCGTCTCCCAGCCCGGGGAAAAGGAATCTCCCGAAATCCAGCGGGTTCACCTGGTGATTTCCCCTCGGCGGAACGAAGGGGAAGGGGGTGAGGTGATGCCCGTTCAACCGGTGGAACCCGTGGTCATCGGTCCGGATCGGACCGCTTCCGCGGGACGGGATTCCCCATCCCCCCGGGTGCCCTCCCGGATTGCCAGTTATCTTGAGCAGAAATGGGAATTGTCAACCGAACAGGTGCATGTGACCTGGGAGGATGCTTCCTGAGGAGGGGTGCCGGTGTTCAAAGGGCTGTTTGACCGGCTGGAGAAAATGTGGGGAGGCGGCGAACAGGGAGCCAAAAGGGTGAACACCTTCCGCTGGTTGATTCTGATCGGCTGCCTGGGTGCCGCGCTGATGATCCTGTCCTCCTTCTTCTCCGTCGAACGGGAAGTGCCGGGGGATTCATCCTCGGCGGATTTAAAGGGAGATTCCGTCCCCGCCGCGGCCTTCGGAAATAAGGACATGACCATGCAGGACTATGAGGAAATGTATGAATCCCAGCTGAGAGATGTCCTGGGAAAGATCGTCGGCGTGGAAAACGTGTCGGTGATGGTCAATCTGGAGTCCTCCGAGGAGACGGTGGTGGAGAAGGACCGGCGGGAAACAGAGCAGGTGACGGAAGAGAGCGACAAGAAGGGAGGCACGCGGAAGATCAACGAGCACACCGTGGAGGACAAGGTGGTCCTTTACCGGACGGACGAAGGGGAGAAACCGATTGTGGTCAAGAGGATCAAGCCCCGGGTTCGCGGCGTGTTGATCGTGGCGGAGGGGGCGGAGGACCTGAAGAGGAAAGCGCTGATCATCGAAGCGGTGCAGCGGGTGTTGGACGTGCCCGTACACCGGATTTCCGTAATGCCGAGAGGATAGCAATTCGGACCCTTGAGGGAGGGATGCAGGATGACGATGAACAAACAGACGGTCTGGCTGGTGACGATGCTCACGCTGATGGTGGTTCTGTCGGCCTATTACATTGTGACGGGCCCCGTGGAACCGGTGGATGAGGCCGGCCGGCCGTCCGGGGAAAATGAGGTGCAGGTGGATCTCAAAACGGAAGAAGCCGATTCAAAGGAGGAGGTCCAGAAGGCGTCCAGCGACTATTTCGTGGGATACCAGCTGCAGCGAAACAATCTTCGTTCCAAGATGACGGAAGAGTACATGAACATCTTGACCAATCCCAAATCGTCGAAAAAGGAACTGGAAGAGGCCCAGCGCAAGATCGACGAGCTGATGAAGGTGGATAAGACGGAGTCCGTGCTGGAGGAGCTGATCCGGAACGAAGGATTCCGCGACGCGGTGGTGATCTCGGGGGACAGACACGTGGATGTGATCGTCCAGAGCGAGAAGCTGACCCATTCCCAGGTGGTCAAACTGATCAGCTTGGTGAAGAAGCACCTGGATGTCCCCGCGACGCAGGTTTCCGTCGCGTACCGTCCGTGACGCTCACCGCCTTGTCCCGCCCCCCTGCGGGGGTTTTTTCTTTTCATTCCAGGTTAAAATGGAGGGAAGGGGTGGCCAAGCGGGGCAAAAAACTTGTATGATAAAATCGTCACCGCTTGAAAAGTGAGAGGAGTGAAGCTCGTGCCGTTCCGAATGCATGAACTGCGGGAACTGATTCGTTTGATTGATGAATCGCGAATCGACGAATTTCAAATGGAAAAAGACGGCGCGAAACTGGTGATAAAGAAGGGGACGAAGGAACAGCCTTCTGCCGTGGCGCTTCCGCCTGCCTCGGAAAAGGCGGAGGCGGCGCCGAAGCCGGTTGCAGCCCAGCCTTCGCCGGCCCCGTCGCCGCAGCCTGCCGCCACCCCAGAGCCGAAGGCGCCCGAGGCCAAGGCGGAGGATGATGCCAAGTTACATAAGATCGTCTCTCCCATGGTGGGGACCTTTTACCGGGCGCCCGCGCCGGATGCCGACCCTTATGTTCAGGTGGGCGACCGGGTGGAGGAAAACACCGTGGTCTGCATCATCGAGGCGATGAAGCTGATGAACGAAATCGAAGCGGATGTGCGTGGCGAAATCGTCGACATTCTGGTGGAAAACGGTCAGCTTGTGGAATACGGCCAGCCCCTGTTCCTGGTGAAGACCGAATGAGCGCGGGAGGAAGCCGTTTGTTCAAAAAGGTGCTCATCGCCAACCGCGGAGAGATTGCGGTTCGCGTGATCCGCGCCTGCCGCGAGTTGGGAATTGCCACGGTGGCCGTTTATTCCCAAGCTGACCAGGATTCGCTGCATGTGAAAATGGCCGATGAGGCGTACTGCATCGGTCCGGCTCCATCCCGCGACAGTTATCTGAACATGACCAATCTGATCAGCACCGCCACCCTGATCGGAGCGGACGCCGTCCACCCCGGATACGGTTTTTTGGCGGAGAATGCCGATTTTGCCGAGCTTTGCGCCGCTTGCGGCATCACCTTCATCGGTCCTCATCCGGATGCGATCAGCAAGATGGGCGACAAGACGACCGCCCGGGAAACCATGAAAAGGGCGGGAGTGCCGGTGGTGCCGGGAACCGAAGGCGTGATCGAGGACCTGGATGCCGCGCTGGAGACGGCGGCGTCCATCGGATATCCGGTGATGGTCAAGGCGACCGCGGGAGGCGGCGGAAAAGGAATGCGCGTCGTTCACAGCGAAGATGAACTGAGACGCACCATCCGGATGGCTCAGCAGGAAGCCGAAGCCAACTTCGGCAATCCCGGGGTGTACCTCGAAAAGTATCTTTCCCGCCCGAGGCACGTGGAGATTCAGATTTTGGCCGATCAGCACGGCAATGTGATTCATTTGGGGGAACGCGATTGTTCCATCCAGCGAAGGTACCAGAAACTGATCGAGGAGGCCCCTTCCCCCGCTCTCACCCCGGAGCTGAGGGAGAGGATGGGGCAGGCCGCCGTCGCCGCTGCCAAGGCGGTGAATTACTCCGGCGCCGGAACGGTGGAGTTTTTGCTGGATCGCGACGGGAATTTTTATTTTATGGAAATGAACACGCGAATTCAGGTGGAACACCCCGTGACGGAATGGATCACCGGAGTGGATCTGGTGAAGGAGCAGATCCGGGTGGCGGCGGGAGAGCCCCTCTCCATCCGCCAGGAGGATGTGAAGCTGGACGGGTGGGCCATCGAGTGCCGCATCAACGCCGAGGATCCCGACCGGAACTTCATGCCTTCCCCGGGGACGATCCAGTTTTATCTTCCTCCGGGAGGCGCGGGCGTCCGCGTCGACAGTGCCGCCTACAGCGGTTATCGCATTCCGCCTTATTACGATTCGATGATCGCGAAGTTGATCGTCTGGGGCAAGGACCGGGACGAGGCGATCCGCCGGATGGTCCGGGCCCTGAGTGAGTTTGCCATTGAGGGTGTGAAGACGACGATTCCCTTCCACCTGAAGCTGCTGAATCACCCGAAGTTTTTGGAAGGGGATGTTCACATCCAATTCCTTGAGACCACCAATCTCGATGAGGAGCGGACGAACGAAAATGAGTAAATGGGATGTGGAGTATCAGTCGACCGACTTGGGAAAAATCGAGATTGCCCCGGAAGTGATTCAGATCATCGCGGGTCTGGCCGCCGTTCAAGTGGACGGTGTCGCCGGCATGAGCGGCGGGGTCGTTGACGACATCACCCAATTTCTCGGCCGAAAAAACCCGCGCCAGGGGATCCGCGTGGAGTTTGAAGAGGGACTGTCGATCGAGGTGGCGATCCACGTCAAATACGGTTCCTACATTCCGGATGTGGGGAAAGCGGTTCAGGAACAGGTGAAAAACGCGGTGGAGACGATGACGGGATTGCGCGTTGAAAGCGTGAATGTCCGCGTGGAAGCGGTCAAGTTCCCCGAGAAGTCCGGCGCCGTCGAAGCGACCCAACGGGTGAAGTAACGTCCGCAAAGCAATGATCTTGGAAGGGGGAGGGGATATGAGTCTGTTCGACAGACTCCTCCTGGTTTTTCACAGCCTGGTGGTTGCCGTCCTGTCCGCGATGGTTGCTCTCGCCGGAGCGGGGGCGGCTTCCCTGGAGTGGGTTTGGGAAGCGCCTCATCTCCGCTGGGCGGTGGCGGTGATCGGTCTGCTTCTTTTCCTGTTGAGCCTACGCCTGTTGTTTTCGGTCATGCGGCGGCCGAAGGGCGAAGGGGTGGACCGCTTGACGGAGTTCGGCTACATCCGCATCTCGTTGGACACGCTGGAGAGCATCGCGCAGAGAGCGGCCCGCGGGGTAAAGGGAATCCGCGATTTGACGGCGCGGGTCCGGTTTTCCAGCGATTCGCCCTCGTCCGTCGGCATCGGTCTGAAAATCACCGTGGACGGGGAGACGCCGATTCAGCTCCTTTCCGAGGAGCTCCAGCGGACGGTGAAAAAGCAGGTGGAGGAGATTGCCGGGGTCGAAGTGAATCAGGTGTCGGTGCTGGTGAAGGACACGGTCCAGCCTGAGCGCTCCCGCATCCGTGTCGATTAAGGCGGTGATCCCTCTTGAACTTTATCCCTTGGGAGAAGTTGTTTGAGACGCACGGCGGCCGAATCGCGGGCACGTGTTTCGGATTGGTTTTGGGATTCATTTATCTCATTGTCGGCTTCTGGAAAACGGTGGTTTTTGCGATGTTTGTCGGATTGGGTTATCTGTGGGGCTGGCGGTTGGATCGCCGGGAGGATATGGAAAAGGTGGTGTCTGCCATACTCTCGGACAAGTGGATTCGAAAGTAGGACCCGGTCCCACGGCCCGGGTCTTTTTTCGAGGTGGTGAGGACATGAGTCGAAGAGTGGCCAGGGAAAAAGCGCTTCAGGCCCTGTATCAGTCCGATGTGCGGGGAGAGGAAGAGGAGGGGGTTCAGAGTCTGGCGGAGGAAGTTTCGGAGCGGGAACGCCCCTTTTTTTGGCGCCTGGTGCGCGGTGTGTGGGAGAAGCGGCAAGTCATCGATCCGGTGATCGGACAGCATCTCAAAAAGGGCTGGTCCCTTTCCCGGTTGGCGGTCGTTGACCGTTCGATTTTGCGCATGGCGGTGTATGAACTGCTTTTTGAGCCGGAGATTCCGTACGGCGTCACCCTCAACGAGGCGGTCGAGCTGGCCAAGACCTTCGGTGACGAGAATTCGGGCCGCTTCGTCAACGGAGTGCTGGGAGGGGTTGTGAAAAACATCGAGACCATCCGGGAACAATTGGCGGCGGAGGGTTCGTGATGGAGAAGCGCCCGGCGGTGCTCGGGATTGACACGAGCAATTATTTCACCTCCCTGTGCCTCGTCGACGAGGAGGGGAATCCCCTGTTCGACGGGCGGATGGGATTGGAGGTGCCCCGGGGAGAGCGCGGCCTTCAGCAATCCGTCGCCGTGTTCGGTCACGTTCGAAATCTCCCGCGCCTGCTTTCCCGGATGAAGCTGGAGGATGTGCGAATTGCCGCCGTCTGTGCCAGCCGGGCTCCCCGGCCGCAGGAAGGATCCTACATGCCGGTGTTTGAGGTGGGGCTTTCCTGGGGCTTTTCCCTGTCCAGGGCGTGGGGGGCCCCCTTTTGGGAGACGACGCACCAGGAAGGGCACATCGCCGCCGGCGTCGCCACGGCCCGCCCCGACCTGAGGGAGGATTCTTTTTTGGCGGTCCATCTCTCCGGCGGAACCACCGAGCTGTTGCGGGTGGTGAAAAAGGGCGAAGGGTATGAGATCAACCGGCTCGGCGGAACGAGGGATCTGAACGCCGGCCAACTGGTGGACCGGGTGGGCGTGGCGATGGGACTTCCCTTTCCCGCCGGTCCGTCCTTGGAGAAATTGGCCCTTCGCTATGAGGGTTCGCCGGTGACGGTCGCCTCGGCCGTCCGGGGGCTGGATTGTTCCTTTTCGGGGCCGGAGACCGCCTTGCTCCGGATGTGGGAAAAGCGGGAACTGCCTCCCGAGGGGATCGCTTTCGCCACCCTGCGCTGCATCGCCAACACGCTGGAACGGTGGCTTTTGAACGCCTTTCAGGCCGCGGGCGACCGCACCGTGCTGATTGTCGGGGGGGTGGCCGCCAACGGGCTGATCCGCGAGCGTTTGCGCCTTCGCCTGGAGCATCCCGCCGTGGGAGCGCGCCTTCATTTCGCCGATCCCCGCTACTCGGGGGACAACGCCTTCGGGGTGGCCCGGATCGGCCTGGAGATGTGGCGAAGGCGGTCGGGATGAATCGGTCAGGCTGTTCTTTACTTCGATCTGGAAAAAGGATACACTGTGTTCATGAATAATGGTTGAGTCTTCTACAGAGAGGAGCATTTGATTGTCGTCTGCACAACTGATTGACGGAAAATCGATGGCTCAGGATGTGAAGCGGGAACTCGCGTCCCGGATCAAGCGGCTGGAATCGGAGGCCGGCGTCCGCCCCGGATTGGCGGTGATCCTCGTGGGGGACGATCCCGCTTCGGAGGTTTACGTGCGGGGGAAAATTCGGGATTGCCGCGATGTGGGGATCCGTTCGGAATGGATCCGGCTGCCGGACAGCAACCCGGAAGAGGATTTGCTCCGCCAGATCGATCGCCTGAACGAGGATCCCCGGTTTCACGGCATTTTGGTGCAGCTTCCGCTTCCCCGCCACATTTCCGCCGAACGGGTGATCCATCGCATTCGGCCGGAAAAGGATGTGGACGGGTTTCATCCGATCAATGTGGGAAAAATGGTGATCGGCCAGGAGGCCTTTCTGCCGTGCACCCCCTACGGGATCATGGAAATGCTCCGGCGCAGCGGCATCTCCGTCGCCGGCAAGCATGCGGTGGTGGTGGGCAGGAGCAACATCGTCGGAAAGCCCGTCTCCATCCTGCTCCAGCAAGCGGATGCCACCGTCACCCTGTGCCATTCGAAGACGCGGGACCTTGCGGCCCACACCCGGAGGGCGGACATCCTGGTGGTCGCCGTGGGAAAAGCCCGCGTGATCGGACCGGAACACGTGAAGCCGGGGGCGGTGGTCATCGACGTGGGGATCAACCGGACGGAGGAGGGCCGTTTGACGGGAGACGTGGATTTTGAGGCGGTCCGTTCGATCGCATCGCACATCACGCCCGTTCCCGGCGGCGTGGGGCCGATGACCCGGGCGATGCTCTTGGTCAACACGGTCCGGGCGGCGGAGCGGACGGCCGGAATCGGCCAAGGTTGAGGATCCTGGGGGACGGAAGGGATGCATTTCAAACGCCAGGCGCTGTCGGTCACCGAGCTGGTGCGGTATTTGCGCACGGTATTGGAGGAGGACGAGGGCCTCTTTTCCGTCTGGGTCCGAGGGGAAATCTCCAATTTTCACCATCATGTCCGCGGGCACATGTATTTCACCCTGAAGGACGAAAACAGCCGGATCAGGGCGGTGATGTTTTCCGGGAACAACCGCCGCCTTCGGTTCATGCCCCGCGACGGCGACCGGGTGTTGGCCCGGGGCTATGTGTCGGTGTATGAAAGGGATGGTCTGGTTCAGCTGTATGTTCTGGAGATGCATCCCGACGGTGTCGGGGAACTGTATGTGGCCTTTCAGAGGCTGAAGGAGAAATTGGAGGCCGAAGGGCTTTTCGCATCCGAGCTGAAAAAACCCCTTCCCTTTTTGCCGCGGCGAATCGGCGTCGTCACTTCTCCGGGCGGTGCGGCCGTCCGGGACATCATCACCACTTTGCGCCGGCGCTTTCCGATCGCCCGGATTTTGATTTATCCCGTTCCCGTTCAGGGGGAGGAGGCGCCCCGGGCGATCGCCGAAGCGCTGGAGCTTGTGAACCGGCGGAATGAAGTGGATGTGGTGATCGTCGGCCGGGGAGGGGGCTCCCTGGAGGAGCTTTGGGCCTTCAACGAAGAGGTGGTCGCCCGCAGCATACACCGGTCGCAGATTCCCGTGGTGTCCGCGGTGGGTCACGAGACGGACGTGACCATTTCCGACCTGGTGGCCGATGTCCGGGCGGCCACCCCGACGGCCGCCGCCGAGTTGGTCGCCCCGGCCCTCCAGGATTTGGAGGACCGGCTGGCAGAGCTTGCGGGCCGTCTGGTGCGCTCCCTGGAGAAGCTGTTGAACCGCAAGCGGGAGCGGCTTCAAGCGTTGAAAAACCGCCCGGCCTTTCGACATCCCCGGGTGAGGCTCGAGCAGCAGAATCAGCGGCTGGATCAGCTGGCATGGGACCTTCACAGGTCGTTTCGGGCCCGCCTGGATTGGAAGCGCAGCGAGCTGGAACATCTGGTTTCCCGCCTGGCAGCCCGCCGCCCTGCGGAGAGGATCTCCGCCCTCCGGGAGCGGCTGGGGCGGCTGGAGCGGGCGTGCGCGGCGGGGATGATCCATCTTCTGAGAAGCCGCCGCGCCCTTTGGGAAAACCGGGTCGGAAAGCTGGACAGTCTCAGTCCGCTCAAAGTGATGCGCCGGGGATATTCTCTCGTATACCGCTACGGGGAAAACCGATTGATCCAGTCCGTCTCGGAGGTGGAGCCCGGAGACCTGATCCGGGTACGGTTTGCCGACGGGCGAATTGATTGTCAAGTGTGGGGACGGGAGGCATTGTCCGATGAGTGAACCCATGGAAAAAAAGCAGGAGGACCGGGAAGCGCTTTCCTTTGAGGAAGCGATGGAGCGGTTGGAGCGGGTGGTGGAGCGGCTGGAGAGCGGCGAGACCTCCCTGGAGGAATCCATCCGCCTCTTTGAGGAGGGCATGCGCCTTGCCCGCCTGTGCGGCCAGCAGTTGGAGCGGGCGGAACAGCAGGTGGAGATCCTGCTGAAAGAAAACGGGGATTGGGTGAAAAGGCCCTTCCGGCCGGAGGAGGACGCGGATTAAGTGGAACCGATTGAAAAATACCTGGAAGCGCAGGCCGACAAAGTGCATCGATTCCTTGAGAGGGAAGTGGAGAGCTGGACGGAGATCCCTCCTCCCCTCCGCGAAGCGATGGCATATTCCCTGCTGGCGGGCGGGAAACGGTTGCGCCCCATCCTGGTGCTGGCCACCGCCGAGGCCCTCGGGGGTTCCGCGGATAAGGCTCTTCCCTTTGCCGGTGCGGTGGAAATGATCCACACCTATTCCCTGATCCATGACGACCTTCCCGCCATGGACGACGACGATTTTCGCCGCGGCAAGCCGACCAATCACAAGGTGTTCGGCGAGGCGATGGCCATTTTGGCCGGAGATGCGCTTCTCACCAAGGCCTTTGGTCTCCTGGCGCGGGCGGCCAGGGAGGCGGAACTCCCGGCGGAGACCGCCCTCGCCCTGATCGAGGAGGGTTCCCGGCGCTTCGGAGCGGAGGGGATGGTCGGGGGACAGGTGCTGGACATTCAGAGCGAGAACCGCCGACTTTCCCTCTCCGAGCTGGAGGCGATCCACCGGGGAAAAACGGGGGATCTCATCATTTATTCGGTCCGTCTCGGCGCCCTTATCTCCGGCTCCACGAAGGATCAGCTCGAGCTCCTCACTTCCTTCGCGGGCCTTTTGGGACTGGCTTTTCAGATTCAGGACGACATCCTGGACGTCATCGGCGATCAGGAGACGATCGGAAAACCCGTCGGCAGCGATCAGGCGAAAAACAAAGCGACGTATCCGTCTTTGATCGGATTGGACAAGTCCCGCGAATTGCTCCTGAAAACCGTGGAAGAGGCGAAAAAATTGCTCTCCCGCCCCTGCGGAATAAAAGCGGAGCGGCTGATGCAGGTGGCTGATTATTTCGCCCTTCGCAACAGGTAAGTCTCATTGTCGCCCTTTGGCGAGTGTGCTATAATATTGGTTAGCCAAGGAGTGGTGCAGTATTCTAGTCGGCCCGTCTCCCCTGAAGACGGGGCTAAAAATCCGTCAAAGGGCACATCGATGAAGTTCTTGGTGTTGGCTTCCGACGCCCAGTCGGGGGTTGATGCTGAGAGTTAAGGAAGGGGGGCGATCCACAAGGGCATGTGGGCGTTGACCCTTCTTCCGCGGAGGCCCAAGTGCGTCCCCGGCTGCGGGAGCCGTCGGGGATGGCTTGGGGGATGAACCTGCATGCGGGATCAAACCTGTGTGCAGTGTAGCCTGCCTTGAGTGGTGCAGCGGGGAGGCGGAGAGCCCGCAGGCGGTCCGCTGAAACCTGCACTGCAAAAGAGGCTAGGGGGAGGTTCGGTGCCGTCGAGGAAAACTCCTAGACTGTTTGCTTGACGCAAGGCTATCCGGGGATTGAAGTGCGTACTAAGTGGCAATCCAGTCCGGCGTTTGGCGACAGCGCCGAAAAGGTCTTAAAGGGGAACCGCTCGGTCGGCGACGACCGAGTGACCTTTTGGGAAATCCTACTGGACCTAAGTCGCAGGGTTTACCCGGGTAGTCACCACTCCGCCCTCTTTATTTTTGCTGTTCACTGAGAATACATGCGTCCGTTGGCGGACCATGCCGGAAAGAGGCTGGTCAAGCCGGGATCTGTTGCCGGCCCTCGAGCGGCCGGCATTTTACTGCCGCCGGGTCCGCGGCGGGGAGCTGGTCTTGTCATGAGCGAGTTGCTGAGAAAATCGCTTCGATGGGCCACGTTCATCGGACTTGTCACCGCCCTGCTGGCCATGCTGATGACGGTCGTTTCCACCGCACTGCTCAATGGCGTTTCCTGGCTGGGCGGGCTGTTGGTGGTTCTGGTGATCGTGGTGGTCAATGTGATCTTTGACATGTTGGGAACGGCGGCAGCGGCGGGGACGGAGCGCCCCTTTCACGCGATGGCCGCCAAGAAGGTGCCGGGCGCCCGGCACGCCATCGCGATTCTGCGCAGAGCGGACCAGTTTTCCAACTTTTGTAACGATGTGATCGGCGATATCTGCGGGATCATCAGCGGCGCCGCCGCCTTTGCCGTGGTCGGTTCCCTGGCGACGGAAGTGGGTGGAAACCGGACGGCCTGGGACGTGTTTTTGGTCTCCGTCATTTCCGCCCTCACGGTCGGATGGAAGGCCCTGGGAAAAACCCTTTCCATCCGCTACGCCAATTCGATCCTCTTTCAGGTTGGCAAGTTGTTCTTTTTTCTGGAAGACAAGCTTCATATAAGGTTGTTTAATGAAAAAAATAACAGGAAACGAAAGCGAAAGCGAGGCGTTTCTCGTGCTCCTCGAAAAAATTAATTCTCCGGAACAGTTGAAACAATTGCCCGTGGAAGAGCTGCCCCGGTTGGCGGAGGAGATTCGCCGTTTCTTGATCGAAAGTCTCTCGGTGACGGGCGGTCACCTTTCTTCCAACCTGGGAGTGGTGGAGCTCACCCTTGCGCTTCACTATTTCTTCGACAGCCCGCGTGACAAAATTCTTTGGGATGTGGGGCATCAGGCGTATACGCACAAGATTCTCACCGGCCGCCGGGAGGCTTTTCCCACGCTGAGGCAGTATCAAGGCTTGTCCGGATTTCCCAAAAGGGAGGAGAGCGAGCACGACGTCTGGGAGACCGGTCACAGCAGCACCTCCCTCTCCGCCGCCATGGGGATGGCTGCGGCCCGCGATCTGAAGGGGGAGGATTACAAGGTGATCGCTGTGATCGGGGACGGGGCCTTGACGGGCGGCATGGCCCTGGAGGCGCTCAACCACATCGGCAACGAGAAGAAGGATATCATTGTTGTGCTGAACGACAACGAGATGTCCATCTCCCCCAACGTGGGCGCTTTGCACAACTATTTGGGACGCCTGCGCACCCACAGGCATTATCACAAAGTGAAAAAAGACGTGGAGCTTTTGCTGAAGAAAATTCCCACGGTGGGGGAACCCTTTGCCCGCGCTCTGGAGAGGGTGAAGGACAGTCTCAAATATTTGGTGGTTTCCGGAGTGCTGTTTGAAAAATTGGGATTCACTTATCTCGGACCCGTGGACGGGCACAAGATCGACGAATTGATGGAATGCCTCCGGCAGGCCTCCCAAACGCCGGGACCGGTGCTGGTCCATGCGGTCACCGTCAAGGGGAAGGGTTACAAACCGGCGGAGGAGGATTCGGTGACCTACCACGGTCCGGGCCCCTACAAAATCGAATCCGGGGCGTTTATCAAGAAACCCGCAAAGGGACCCAATTACGCCAAGGTGTTCGGTGATGCGCTGGTCCGCCTGGCCGAACGGGACCCGCGAATCGTGGCCATCACTCCCGCCATGTTGGAAGGTTCCAAATTGACCGGTTTCGCCGAGCGGTTCCCGGATCGCTGTTTCGACGTGGGCATCGCCGAGCAACATGCCGCCACCTTTGCGGCGGGGCTCGCCACCCAGGGAATGAAGCCGGTGCTGGCCATCTATTCCACCTTTTTGCAGCGGGCCTATGATCAGGTGATCCACGACATCGCCCGTCAAAATCTGAACGTGGTTCTCGCGGTGGACCGGGCGGGTCTGGTGGGGGCCGACGGAGAAACGCACCAGGGCGTGTTCGATATAGCCTTTTTGCGCTGCGTCCCCAACATGGTGGTGATGATGCCGAAGGACGAAAACGAGCTGCAGCACATGTTGTACACCGCCCTTCAATATGACGAGGGCCCCGTCGCCGTTCGCTTCCCGCGGGGCAACGGACTTGGCGTGCCGATGGACGAGGAATTCAGGGCCCTTCCCATCGGACGGGCCGAAGTGATCCGGGAAGGGAGCGACATCGCCCTGCTCGCCTTCGGCAACATGGTTCCGCTGGCGGAACGGGCGGCGGAGCAGATGGTCCGGGAAGGCTTTTCGCCGCGGGTGATCAATGCCCGTTTCGCAAAGCCCCTGGATGAAGCCCTCCTCCTTCAGATCGCCGAGGAAGGCATTCCGGTGCTGACCCTGGAGGAAGGAAGCCTGATCGGCGGGTTCGGCAGCGCCGTGCTGGAGTTTTACGCGGAGCAGGGATTCCATGACATGGTCGTGGAGCGCCTGGCCATTCCGGACCGGTTCATCGAACACGGAAGCGTGGAACAGCTCCGGAGGGAGATCGGGCTGACGGTGGAACAAATTGTGCAAAAGGGGTGCAGCATGATGCCCCGGAAGCGCAGAAGGGCATAACAAGGTATAGGCGGCAAAAAATCGGGAAGCGAGGTGGACCCGCCCGGGTTGCGGGGAGAACAAATTGGCCAAGGAACGGCTGGATGTGTTGCTGGTCAAAAGGGGTTATGCTCCGAGCAGGGAACAGGCGCGCCGCACGATCATGGCGGGATTGGTCCGGGTCGGCGGGGAACGGGCGGACAAACCCGGCGTCCGCGTCCCGGTGGATGCGTCGATAGAGGTGGAAGGGCCGCTCCATCCCTACGTCAGCCGGGGCGGGCTGAAACTGGAGGAGGCGCTCCGAGTCTTCTCGATCGATTTGACCGGCCGGGTGGTGATCGACATCGGCGCATCCACCGGGGGGTTCACCGACTGCGCCCTGCAAAAGGGAGCGAGGATCGTCTACGCCGTCGATGTGGGCTACGGCCAATTGGCCTGGAAACTGCGTCAGGACCCCCGGGTCGTGGTCATGGAACGGACCAATTTCCGCCATTTTCGGCCGGAGGATTTGAAAGGAGAGCGGCCGGACGTGGGAACCGTCGATGTTTCCTTCATTTCCCTCGCCCATATATTGCCGCCCCTTGCCCGCCTTCTCTCCCCGCCCGGGGAGGTGGTCGCCCTGGTCAAGCCCCAATTTGAAGCGGGGAAGGAGCAGGTGGGAAAAGGGGGAATCGTCCGGGACCCCGCCGTCCATCGAAGGGTGCTGATGGATCACCTGGATGTGGCGGCGCAGTCGGGTTTTCGGGTGCTGGGCCTCACTCCTTCGCCGATTGCCGGCGGTGAGGGCAACATCGAGTTTTTGAGCCATTTGATCCTGGCGTCCTCTCCGCGGCCGGCTGTCTCCGCTGAAGACGTGGAACGGGTGGTGGAGGCGGCGCACCGGCGCATTTCCAAATGAATCTCCCAGAAAAAGGATTTCTTCGTTTTGGCTCCGAATAGGTAGGAAAAGGGGGGACCCTATGCTACAGCAAGGGGATTTGATCGTCCTTTTCCTCTTGGTCGGAGCCATTGTCGCCATCGCCGTCCGTCCGCTTCGCATGCGGGCGAAATCCGCCGTCCCGTGGTCGGAGTCGGACGGCGGCTTCAGCGGGGAAGTGCCGGGCCTGTTGGCTGCTCACGGTTACGAGGTGGTTGCCGGAAAACAGCGGGTGCCCGTCTCGGTGCGCATCGGGGAGAGGATTTACGACAGCCGCCTTTACATCGACTACATCGCCAGACGGCAACAGGAGATCTATCTGGTGATCATCGCCAGATCGCGCAAGCCGCTCCGGATGTCCGGGGCTGCGGTGAGGGACCGTTTTTTGGCCCATTATCTGGCCTTCCAGCCCGAGGGAATATTGTATGTGGAGCCGGACAAGGGAAGCGTAACGCCCGTCACTTTCGAGTTGGAGGGGATTCCGCTTCCCCGACGGCGCCCCTTTGCGGCTTACCTCTTGTCCGCCGGGGTGGGCTTGCTTATCGCACTGCTTTTCCGGTGAATCGGATCTTTGGATGGGGTGGGGAGCTATTGAACCGAATCGGGATTTCCGTCAACAAAGGAAAGCCGAAAGCGCGGGTGGTGGCGCGCCAGCTGGTGTGGCTGATCGAAGAGCGGGGGGCGGAGGTTTATCTGGAACCGGACATCGCCGCGGAGATGGACCGCCCCGAGCTGGGCCTTCCCCTCGATCAGTTTCCCGACCGGGTCGATATCGTCTTCGTTCTCGGCGGTGACGGGACGCTTCTGGGGATCGCCCGGCGCTTCGCAAAGTCCCGGGTCCCCATCCTGGGCTTCAATCTGGGCCATCTCGGGTTTCTGTCGGAGGCGGAGCCGGACAGTCTCTCCAGCGCCGTGGAACGGGTGTTGGCCGGCGATTACATCATCGAGGAACGGATGATGCTCGATGCCGAGGTGATTCGCGACGGCCGCGTGATGGAAACCAGCGTTGCCTTAAACGACGTGGGCATTGCCAAGGGTTCCTTCAGCCGGATGATCACCTGCACGGTGTTTATGGACGGCGCCTATTTGGGCACGTACTCGGGCGACGGATTGATCGTGTCCACCCCCACGGGTTCCACGGCCTATTCCCTTTCCTGCGGGGGGCCCATCGTGTGGCCGGGGCTTCAAACACTTCTCCTCACACCGATTTGTCCCCACTCTTTGACGGCCCGTCCGATGGTCCTGCCGCCCGACGGGATTTTGGAAATCCGCGTCAGTTCCACGCATCGGGACATGGGATTGACCATTGACGGGCAACTGGGTTACCGGTTGGAAGTGGACGACATCATCCGCGTAAGCCGCTCCAGATCCGTGACCTCCTTGATCAAGTGGAAGGAGCGAACCTTTTTTGAAGTGGTGCGAAAAAAGCTTCAGGGCAATGGCGGTGAGGACGGCTGGGAGGACAAAAAATGATGAAGGCGCAACGACACATCAAAATCCGTGAAATCATTGCCAACAAGGATATCGAGACCCAGGAAGAGCTGGTGGAGGAACTGAAAAAAGCCGGCTACAATGTCACCCAGGCCACCGTTTCCCGGGACATCAAGGAACTTCACCTGGTCAAGGTGCCCACCAATGACGGCCGGTACAAATATTCCCTTCCCGCGGACCATCGATTTAATCCCTTGCAAAAGCTGAAGCGGATGCTGACGGAGTCCTTCGTGGGCATCGAAAAGAGCGAAAACCTGATCGTCATGAAGACCTTGCCGGGAAACGCCAACGCGGTGGGCGCGCTCATCGACAACCTGGATTGGCCGGAGATCATCGGAACGATCGCCGGAGACGACACCATATTGATCATTTGCCGGGACCGGGAAAAGGTTCCCGAAATCGTCAACCGATTCATCGACTTGCTGTAAGGCTCAGGGCTGCCGTTCAGGGGTGGTCGCGCGTGTTGAAAGAACTTTCCATCCGACATTTCGCCATCATTGAACATGTCCGGTTAACCTTCGAGAACGGGTTTCACGTCTTGACCGGGGAAACGGGGGCGGGAAAATCGATATTGATCGATGCCCTCAGCCTGGTCGTGGGTGGACGAGCCTCGGCCGATTACGTGCGGCACGGGGAAAAGAAGGCGGAGATCGAGGCGCTGTTTGAAATATCCGCCGATCATCCCGTCTGCGGGGTTCTCGAAGAAATGGGCCTGGAACCGGAGGAGGATCTGCTTCTGATCCGGCGGGAAATCAGCGCAAGCGGAAAAAGCGCGTGCCGGATCAACGGAAGTCCGGTCACCCTTTCGATGCTGAAGAAGGTCGGTCGCTCCCTGCTGGACATCCACGGTCAACACGAACATCAGTCCCTTTTGCGGACCGAGGAGCATTTGGAATGGTTGGACGCCTTCGGGGATCCGTCCCTGAAGGAGCTTAGGCGCCAGTACGAGGCCCTGTATCACGAGTACCGGGCCTTGGAAAAAGAGCTGAAACGGCTGACTTCGGACGAGCGGGAAACGGCCAGGCGCATCGATCTGCTCAGCTACCAACTGGAGGAAATCGCCGCCGCCAATCTGGCGGAAGGGGAGGATCAGGAGCTGGAACAGGAGCGGAATCGCCTGGTAAACGCCGAGAAGCTGGTGAAGGCGACGGGCGATGCCTTCGAGGCGCTGTACGGGGAGGGACGGGGGGCCGATTCCCTGCAGAGCGCCCTGGTTCACCTGGAGGAGATCCGTCGCTTCGATGAATCGGTCGGCCCGGTGGCGGAACTGGTGCAATCCGCCGCATATCAGGTGGAAGAAGCGATCCGCCTGCTCGGCCGGTACCGGGACGAACTGGAATTTGAACCGGATCGCCTGAACCAGGTGGAGGAGCGCCTCGATCTGATTCACCGGCTCAAACGGAAGTACGGAGACACGATCGAAGCCGTTTTGGCCTACGGAAAGTCCGTCGCCGAGGAGCTGGAAGAACTGAAGAACCGGGATGAGAACCGGGAAGAAGTGAAGCGGAAACTGGAGGCCGTCCAAGAGAAGCTGGAGAGCGCGGCGAAACGGTTGACAACGGCCCGGAAAAAGGCGGCCGAGCGGCTGGAACGGAGGATGGAAGAAGAATTGTCCGACCTCAACATGGCCAACACCACCTTCCGGGTCTCCTTCCAACCGGCGGAACAGGGCTTCACCCCCACCGGCTGCGATCGGGTGGAGTTTCAGATCGCCCCCAACCCCGGCGAACCGCTCCGTCCCCTTGCCAAGATCGCGTCGGGCGGGGAATTGTCCCGGCTGATGCTGGCGTTGAAAACGATCTTTATCGATGTGGACCCCATCGGCACCGTGGTCTTTGACGAGATCGACACCGGGGTGAGCGGCCGGGCGGCACAGTCCATCGCCGAGAAGATGGCCGCTCTGGCGCGGAAAAATCAGGTGTTGTGCGTGACCCACTTGCCCCAGGTGGCTTGCATGGCCGATTTCCATTACCTTATCGTCAAGGAGGTTTCCGGACAAAGGACGCGGACGCGGGTCGAGCGACTGGACGCCGAGGGCCGGGCGACGGAGCTGGCGCGCATGCTGGGCGGCGTGGAAGTGACGACGACGACGCGCCGGCATGCGGAGGAAATGCTTCGGCTGGCCGAGCGCATCAAACAGGCCACCTAGAGAAGGGCTGCGCCGGTTGCATCCTGCACATGCAGGAGCGACCGGCGCAGCAGTTATTTACCGGTCATAAAAAGGAGCGGCGCGGACACCTTAAGGATACGGAAGACACAACAATCCAGGCAAAAGGGGGGGCGAGGGCAGGAGGCGCAGGAGAGTGATCAGCTTGCCACGATGGAAGAGACAGCAGTGGGTGGGTATTCTCCTGGTGCTGCTGCTGGTTTTCGTAAGTACCACGTCCTTTTTCCGCCAGTTCACTTCTTTCCCCGCCGAATTGCGCCTGCTTTCCGGAGATCGGGAGCAGCTTCGCTTAACCATCCCCGCCACGGTAACGGCCGATGTGGCCGATCCCGATATCCTTGCGGTCAACGGAGCGAATCAACCGTCCGTTCCCGTCGATCTGCACCATCCATTCACCCTTTTTTCCAAGAAAAGGGGCCATACCCGTCTCACCCTCCGCCTGTTCGGAACCCTTCCGCTGAAGACGTTAAACGTCCGCGTTTTGCCCGACATCCGCGTCATTCCCGGAGGCCAATCGATCGGGGTGAAGCTCCGGTCCCGGGGAGTTCTGGTGGTGGGCCATCATCGGGTTCCGGGCAGCGGGGACGGCAAATCGCCGGGTGAACGGGCCGATATCCGGGTCGGGGATTACATTTTGGAGATGAACGGTCAGGTCATCGAGGACGTGAATCAGGTGGCCGCCGTGGTCCGCAAGGCGGGAGAGAGCCGGCAGCCCATCGATGTCCTGATCATGCGGGATGGACAGAAAAAGAGGACCCGCCTCGATCCGGCCTACGATCCGAAGGAAAAGGTTTACCGCATCGGCCTGTACATCCGCGATTCCGCGGCGGGCGTGGGCACGCTCACCTTTTACGATCCGGAGCGAAAAGTGTACGGGGCGCTGGGCCATGTGATATCCGACATGGATACCGGGAAACCCATTTCCGTCGGCGGAGGAAAGATCGTCCGTTCCAACGTCAATTCCATCCGAAAGGGAACTTCCGGCGAGCCCGGAGAGAAAAGGGCCATCTTCTTTCAGGAACATCAGATTTTGGGAACCATAACAAAAAACACGCCCTTTGGCATCTTCGGGAACTTGTTGAAACGCCCCGAGAACGGACTTCATTCCGATCCGGTTCCGGTGGCCTTGAACGAACAGGTGAAGGAAGGACCGGCTGAAATTTTGACGGTGGTCGAGGGAGAGAAGGTGGAGCGGTTTGACATTGAAATCGTGCACGTGAACCGCCAGAGGGGGCCGGCGACGAAGGGGATGATCGTCAAGGTGACCGATCCCCGCCTGCTCGCCAAAACCGGGGGGATCGTGCAGGGGATGAGCGGCAGTCCCATCCTGCAGGACGGGAAACTGGTGGGGGCCGTCACCCACGTGTTCGTCAACGATCCGACCACCGGTTATGGGACGTTCATCGAGTGGATGCTTCAGGATGCGGGGATCTTCACTAACGGGGCTCGACAAGAGTCCCTTTTTTTATACGGTAATTTATAGAAAAAATGATGTCTATTTGGAGGAATTGATCTGGCCCCTGTCGAAGGAATCTCATAGATCGTGAGAGGGGGAGGTTTGGCAGTGGATAAAATCCGTGTCCTGTTGGCCGATGACAATCGCGAATTCGTCCAGATGCTCCGGGACCATTTGTCGGCCCAAAGCGACATGGAAGTCATCGGAGTGGCATACAACGGAAACGAAGTGATGGAGCAATTGTCGAGGCAGATGCCCGACGTTCTGGTACTGGATATTATCATGCCCCATCTCGACGGATTGGGCGTTTTGGAAAAACTTCAAGAAAAAAAGTTTCAGAGAGTTCCCAAAATAATCATGCTGACCGCCTTCGGTCAGGAAAACGTGACACAGCGGGCGGTGGAACTGGGTGCCGCGTACTACATACTGAAACCCTTTGATCTGGACGTTCTCACCGACCGCATTCGGCAGGTGCAAGGAATTCAGGGATCGGTGGCACCGACCCAGGCGGTCCACGACTCCGGCTCCCGCGCCTCCAACCTGGATGCGAGCATCACCCACATGATCCACGAGATCGGGGTGCCCGCCCATATCAAGGGGTATCTTTATCTGCGGGAAGCCATCTCCATGGTTTACAAGGAGGTGGAACTGCTGGGGGCCATCACCAAGACCCTGTATCCCCGGATCGCCGAGAAGTACAAAACGACGCCGAGCCGGGTGGAGCGGGCGATCCGCCACGCCATCGAGGTGGCCTGGAGCCGGGGAAACATGGAGTCCATCCGCAACCTGTTCGGGTACACCATCAATGTGACCAAGGCCAAACCCACCAACAGCGAGTTCATCGCCATGGTGGCGGATCGCCTGCGAATCGAGCACAAGGTGGGATAGGGGCGATCCGACGCGCTGTACACACCGCCAGGGGAGACGAAACCCCGCCGCACCCCTGCGCCCGTCGGCATTCCGCCGCGGGTTAAGGGGTTTTTGTTTGCGCGCCCGCACCAAGCGGTGCTGGAAGACCCGGGCATTTTGACGGGAAACGATAAACCTCTGCCAATACCGCGCATACACGGCGCATCCCAGAGATCGGCGGGCCGGGCGCCGGACGGAAAACACGCGAAAGCCGGGATTTCAGCCTTTGCGGCGGAAGTCGACAAGCGCCGAAAAACGCGGCAAGCGGAGCCAGCCGAACCGGCCAAAAGGGATCAACCGGCGGAAGAAAAACAGGTGGGACGGTCGCGGATCCAGTCGGGGAGATCACGGATGCGGGGCTTGGGGAAGAGGTTCCGCCGCGGCGCCAAATGACGAACGGACGGATTTGAAGGCATGGCGGAAGTCCGTGACATCCAGGAAAACATGATTAAAGAGGTCGCAGCGCTTTCCGTTTCCGCCTGTGTATGACATCGGAACCATGAAGAAAATCCCGCGGGCGTCCACCTGCCGATCCAAGCATCGCGGATGTCCGGGCCGCACTCCGAAATACGGGGAGGGAGGGCAGAGAGCGATGAGGGACATCTTTCCGCTTTGCGAGGGCGGACGTGAGGCAGGGCGGAAAGGGGCGAAGCCGGGCGGAGGAATTGATCCTTCCGATCCTTCCCTCCCGCCGAGGGCTTTTTTGTATGAAAATGGAGGAGACACGCATACTAACCCCAGGGATAGCGAAAAAAAGGAGTCACCCCGGCATGCTTCAATGGGCGATGCGACATCGGCACGGCGAAATCGTCGGAACGGCGGTGGTCGACGGAAAAACGAAACATCTTTTGAAGCGGATCCGTCCGGGACAGATCGCCGTGATTCACCATCGGGATCTGGACGAGGTGGCGGCGATGGGCCTGGTTGAAAAGCGGGTTCGCGCCGTGATCAACGGGGATGAATCCATCAGCGGAATCTATCCCACGCCGGGTCCGGGAAGGCTTCTCGCCGCCCACATTCCCGTCCTGGACAAGGCGGGGAATGTGTTGGAGCGGCTGGAAGACGGGATGCCCCTGTGGATCGAAGGGGATTGCTTCGGCAGTTGGAACTCCCGGGGTGAAAAGGTCGCCCTGGGACGCGGCCGGCGTCTGACGGCCGATCTGCTGAACGAGAAGCTGGAGCAGGCGCAATCCAACATGTCGCTCACTCTGGAACGATTTATCGAAAACACCCTGCGCCATGCCGAAAAGGAGAAGCAATTCGTCACCGGGTCCTTTCCCTCGCCGCCCCTGAAGACGGAAATCCGCGGCCGGCATGTGATCATCGTGGTCCGCGGGGCCGGCTACAAGGCGGATCTGTATGCGCTCCGCTCCTATATCGAAGAGGTGAAGCCGGTTCTGATCGCCGTGGACGGCGGGGCGGACGCGCTTCTCGAAAACGGATACCGGCCCCACATCATCGTCGGGGACATGGATTCCGTGTCCGACCGGGCGCTCCTCTGCGGGGCGGAAGTGGTGGTTCATGCGTACCCGGACGGAAGGGCACCGGGACTGAAGCGGGTGAAGGCGCTGAATCTCAACCCTCACATCCTGCCCTCGGTGGGCACCAGCGAGGATGTGGCGATGCTCCTCGCCTATGAAAAGGGGGCGGAGCTGATCGTCGCCCTCGGGACCCACACCAACATGGTGGATTTTCTGGAAAAGGGCAGAAAGGGGATGGCCAGCACCCTGTTGGTCCGGATGAAAATCGGAACCAAGCTGGTGGATGCCAAAGGAGTGAACCAGCTGTACCGCAGCCGGATGCGATGGCGGGAACTTTCCCTGTTGGGTGCGGCTTCCGCTTTTCCGGTGATGGCGCTCGCCGCCATCAATCCGAACGCCCGCCACCTGTTCCGCATGCTGTGGCTGCATCTGAAAATGCTCGTCACCTAGGTGATTCCATGCTCACGACTCGGTATCATCTCAGCACCATCGTCGCCATTTTTTTTGCCCTGGGGATCGGCATCCTGGTCGGAGGTTCCCTGGGGCAGCAATGGTTGAGCGAGCGGCAGCAGGCCCTCGTGGAACGCCTGGAAAAACGGTACGAAGAGGTGCGAGACCGCAGCCGGCAGCTGGAGAAGCGCATCGCGCTTCTTCAATCGGAGCTTATGGAAGGAAGGAGACAAAACCGGGAGCTGTTGAAGGCCGCGGTGAAGGATCAGCTGACGGGGCGGCGCATCCTCCTCCTGGGAGGGGATCGCAAAGCGGCCGAATCCCTGTCCGAAATCATCCGCTGGGCGGGGGGCAGCGTTTCCCGGGCGTCCGATTTGGCCGGATTGCCGGGAGAGGCGGACGCCGTCCTGCTGTTGGAGGGATATTCCGATGACTGGAAAACCGGTTTGATGAAGCGGATGGGAGAAGGTTTGTCCATGCCCGTCATTGTCCGGGTGGGCAAGAATCAAAACGTTTCATCGGGGGAAATCCCCGTCCATTCCTTCGACGGAAAAATCGATGATCATTCCCTGGATGCCCTGGAACTGATCCGAATGCTCAACAAGTCGATGATCGGAAAAGAGGAGCCTGTCCATGAAATCCAAACCGGCGGTTAGCGTGATCATTCCTGCCTACAACGAAGAGGAGCGGATCGGGGGCACCCTGCGGGCGGTAAGGCGCCTCGGATGCGATGAAGTGATTGTCGTGGACGATGGAAGCCGGGATCAAACGGCTGCCATTGCCGGCCGTTATGCCGACCAGGTGATCCGTCTCGCCAAGCACCGGGGCAAGGGTGCCGCTTTGGCCGAAGGAATCCGGTATGCCAAGGGCGAGATCCTGTTGTTTTTGGACGCCGATCTGAAGGAACACGCCAGGCTGTCCGCGCCGCTTTTGGAACCGATTCTGAAGGGGGAGGCGGACATGACCATCGCCCGTTTTCCCGCTCCTTTGCGCAAGGGGGGGTTCGGATTGGTCAAGGGATTGGCCCGGTCGGGCGTGCGGCTGTTGACCGGAAAGACGCTCCAGGCCACCCTGTCGGGCCAGAGGGCGGTGAGTCGCAAAGTGATCTCGCGCCTTACGTATTTTCCCTCCGGGTTCGGCATTGAGCTGGGTTTGACCGTACAGGCGCTCCGGGCGGGCTTTCGGGTCAAGGAGGTGCCCCTTCCGATGCGCCACCGCGAAACCGGTCGCGATCTTCGGGGATTTTGGCACCGGGGAAAGCAGTTTGTCGCCATCCTGCACACCTTGCTCCGCCTCTGGAGGCAACCGGTATGATGATGGCGCTGTGGGTGCTGGGAGCGGCTCTTTTTTCCGTGGCCGTCGGCCGTTGGGGGACGGCCGCAGGCGGCGCTTTTCTCTCCTCCAAGAAAGTGATGGCGCCCAATTTTCGCAACGAAGTGATCCCCACCAGCTTCGGCGGGGTGATGGCCCTTCTTCACGTGTTTGCGGTGCTGGTGGCGGTCGGAATTCCCAGGTTTTTTCTCCCCTTGGTCTCCGATTCGCTGTTTTTTGCGGTGCTGTTTGCGACCGGAACCGTCGCCTTTTTGGGATGGCTGGATGACACCCTTGGCGACACCCGGCCCAAGGGATTTCGCGGTCACCTGCTTTCTCTGGTGAGGGAGCGGAACCTGACCACCGGGGGCTTGAAGGCGCTGGGAGGAGGAATGGTGGCCGCCCTTTGCGCCGCGGCCTTCGCCCGGGACTTTGTGGAATGGCTGGTCGATGCGCTGTATATCGCCCTGATGACCAACTGGCTCAATTTGCTGGATCTCAGGCCGGGGCGGTGCCTCAAGTTTTATTTGGCCGGCGGAACCCTTCTGCTGGCTTTCTCCCTCGACCGGGCGGAGTCACTCCTATTTGTCCCCCTGTGGGGGTTGGCCCTCGCCCTGCTCAAGGAGGATCTGGCGGCCAAGGTGATGTTGGGGGACAGCGGTTCCAATCTGCTCGGCGTTCACCTGGCCCTTTGGTCCCTGAACGTCCTTTCCTTCCAGGCCATCCTCCCCTTGCTCGCTTTGCTGATGCTCGGTCATTATTACGCGGAGCGCCATTCCATCACGAAAAGGATTGAAAAAAGCCGCTTTCTTGGATATCTGGACCGGCTGGGAAGGCAGTAGGAAAGCAGTGAAAAACCCCCGAAGGGGGCGTTTTTTCTTTAATCATTAAAAGGGCTTCCACCTCAACCGACGGGCCTTCAGATAGCGGCGGTTGACGGCGGGCCAGTTGACCACGTTCCACCAGGCGTCGATGTACGCCTTCCGGTTGTTCTGATACTTCAGATAGTAAGCGTGTTCCCATACATCCAGGGGAAGCAGGGGAACCACATCCCACTGGGACAGGTTTTGGTGTTTTTCCGCCTGCAGAATTTGCAGCCGTTGAGAGCGGGGGGACCAGACCAGAAGGGCCCAGCCGGATCCCTCCACCGCTTCGGCCGCCTTGGAAAAATGCTGTTTGAAGGCGTGGAAACTGCCGAAGTCCCGGATGATCTGTTTCCTGAGGTCGCCGGAGGGCTCTCCCCCTCCATCGGGACTCATGGTTTCCCAGAACAGGGTGTGCAAGTAGTGACCCGCGCCGTTGAAGGCCGCTTCCCGCTCCCAGTGTTTGATCAGCTCGAAATTTCCCGTCCTGCGCGCCTGGTACATCATCCGTTCCGCCCGGTTGAGGCCGTCCACATAGCTTTTGTGATGCTTGTCGTGATGAAGGCGCATCGTTTTTTCGTCGATGTGAGGTTCAAGGGCGTCGTAGGGGTAGGGAAGGGGAGGCAGCGTGTGCCGGCCGATCGGCACGGGATTGAAGAGAAGCCGTTCTTCTGCACGGGAATCCTTCGGCTCCGCTCCGGAGAATTCCCCCGGCAACTCTTCCGTGCCGAGGATGCCGGCGGCGGGGGAAGCCGGGATGTCCCCCAGGATGCGCTGAAGCCGGTGATGGCTGTTCCAGGCTTTTTTCATCAGATCATAGAGCGGGATGGGATGATCCCCGATTTGAAGGCTCCTCTTTTCCAGGGATTTCAAGCGGTGCAACATCCGTTCGACCTCCGCGTTTCCCGCGTCGAGGCCATCCAGCAGGGCCCGTCCGCGGCGGGCAAAGGAGCGGACGGCCCGCTTGATCGCTTCCGCATGTCTGTCGCCTGGATAATCCATGATAACCCCTTCTTTTCACGCGATTTACCGATAGCATATGAGAGAGGGGTTGGAGGTGTGCCCAGGGCGTGCGCCGCGCTCATTCCTTCTTTCTCCGGAGTTTCGGCTGAATCTTGTTCCGCTTGGCGTCCCGGTGGTAAATGAATCCGCCGAGAAAGGCCAGTCCGAGCAGAAAGAGGGTGAGCCCGCCGAGGAAGGAAAGCCAGTCAAAGCCCTTTCCGGCCATGTAATCGAAAAACACGTTCCGCATCCAGGTCCAGCCGTAGACTCCGAGGGCCCCGGGGATGCAAAGGATCAGAATGGCGATCACTCGCTGAAAAACCATGGTTTCACCCGCCTTTTCGGAATTCCTCTCTAAATGGTACCTTATTTTCCCGACATCCGCCATGTTGTTGCCGTTATGGTAAGATGGTACCGGATGCACCCTGAGGAGGAATCCGGCGAAAGGGGGGAATCGGATATGGAGCGCTTTCTGATCATCGGCGGGGACCGGGGAGGAGCCGCCCTGCTCCGGGCCCTGGATCAAATGGATCGGGTGAAGGTGATCGGTGTGGTGGACCGCGATCCCGAGGCCCCCGCCTTCGCCGAGGCGAGGAAGCGGGGAATTCCCGTCGGAACGGATCCGGAACCCTTTCTGACGCTCATCCCCGACGTCATCATCCAGTTGTCGGAGTGGCCGGACCTTTCCCGGCTTCCCCGCGACGGCCAAAAACCCCTTTTGATCAGCGGGGCGGTCAGCCGGGTGATGGTGAAGCTCATCGAGGAAAAGGAGAAATGGGTTGAAGCGTGGCGGATGCGTCAGGGGGAGCTGCACACCATAATCGACTCCACCCATGACGGGATGATCGCCGTCAACGCCAAGGGGGAAATCACCCTGTTCAACCGTTCCGCCGAACGGCTGATGGGCATGAAGGCGCAGGATGTGATCGGCAAGCCGGTGACCCAGGCCGTTCCGGGAACCGGATTGGACCGGGTGCTCAGGACCGGGCGCGCCGAACTGAATCGACAGCAGGAACTGCCCAACGGGGTCAAGATCGTGACCAACCGGGTGCCGGTGAAGGACCGGAACGGCCGGGTGATCGGCGTGGTGGCCGTTTTCCGGGACATCACCGAAGTGCTCGCGCTGACCAAGCAGGTGACGGATCTGGAGTCGATGAAAAGTCTGCTCCAGGCGATCATCGACTCCTCGGACGAGGCGATTTCCGTGGTGGACGCAAGGGGCATCGGCATCCTGATCAATCCCGCCTACACCCGGTTGACGGGGCTGCCGCCCGAGGAGGTGATCGGAAAACCCGCCGATGCCGACATCTCGGAAGGGGAAAGCATGCACATGAAGGTGCTGAAGACCCGGAAACCGGTTCGGGGCGTTCCGATGAAGGTGGGTCCCAACCGGAAGGACGTGGTGGTCAACGTGGCGCCCATCATTGTGGACGGGGAGCTGAAGGGGAGCGTCGGCATCATTCACGACATGTCGGAGATCAAACGGCTCAACCGGGAGCTGGAACGGGCCCGCCGGATCATCCGCACCCTGGAGGCCAAATACACCTTCGATGACATCATCGGCGAGAGCGAAGGGATGCGCATGGCCATCGACCAGGCCCGGCAGGCCGCCCGCACCCGGGCGACGGTTCTGCTGCGGGGGGAATCCGGAACCGGGAAGGAGCTGTTTGCCCACGCCATCCACAATGACAGCGATCGGAAGTACCACCAGTTCGTTCGGGTCAACTGCGCCGCCATCTCGGAGTCCCTGCTGGAAAGCGAGCTGTTCGGATATGAGGAGGGTGCCTTTACTGGGGCCCGCCCCGGAGGAAAAAAGGGACTTTTCGAGGAGGCGAGCGGAGGAACGATCTTCCTCGATGAGATCGGCGAGCTGGCTCCCAACATCCAGGCGAAGCTCCTCCGGGTGCTGCAGGAGAAGGAAGTGATCCGTGTGGGGGGAACCCGCCCGATTCCCGTGGATGTGCGGGTGATCGCCGCCACCAACGTACATCTGGAGAAGGCGATCCAGGAAAAGCGGTTCCGGGAGGATCTCTATTACCGGCTCAACGTGCTTCCGATCTCCATCCCGCCCCTGCGCTTTCGCAAGGAGGATCTGCCCCTTTTGGCCAACCACCTGATCAAAAAATTTAATCAGGAATACGGGCGTAACGTGGAGGAGATCGACGAAGAGGCGGTTCAGGCGCTGATGGATTACGATTGGCCGGGGAACGTGCGGGAGCTGGAAAACGTGTTGGGCCGTGCGATGATCAACATGAATTTCAGCGAGCGGCGGATGAAAAGGGAGCATCTCCCTCCGCTCCACGGCGCGGCGATCAGCCGGTCCGGTTCCGACGTCCCCGAAAAACCCGGCGGAGACACGGAGAGTCTGCAGGAGGTGCTGGCCCGGGCGGAACGGGAGCACATCGAAAGGGTGTACCGGGCCTGCCGCGGGAACAAGACGGAAACGGCCCGCCGGTTGGGAATATCCGTGCGCAACTTGTATTACAAATTGGAACGCTACGGAATCGGGTGAGGAGTCTGCAAAAAATTGCAGGAAATAATCCGCAGACTTTCTGCAATTTATTGCAGAGAGTCCCTGTCTTTCATTTCATGCCACAGCGTTTTTTCAGGGGGAACAAGGGGAATCGGGAGAAGCGGAGGAGGTTGGCACGGATATTGCTTCCCTTGCATGGAGGCCCATTCTTTCGCCAAAACTAAAAGTGGC
Source organism: Planifilum fulgidum (assembly GCF_900113175.1). Classification (NCBI taxonomy): domain Bacteria; kingdom Bacillati; phylum Bacillota; class Bacilli; order Caryophanales; family Thermoactinomycetaceae; genus Planifilum; species Planifilum fulgidum. The sequence goes on from NZ_FOOK01000004.1 coordinate 31,721, forward strand.
AATTGATGGAATGATGGAAGCGCTTTCGGACGCGGCGCCTCCACGGCCGCTTCTGTCAAGCCTTTGAGGAGGGTTGCAAATGAAATGGTTCGACTATATGGAGAGGTATGATTATGAACAATTGCTCTTGTGTCAGGACAAAAATTCCGGTTTAAAGGCGATCATCGCCATTCACGACACCACCCTGGGTCCCGCCCTGGGCGGAGTGCGCATGTGGAACTACGCTTCGGAGGAAGAAGCGATCATCGACGCCCTCCGGCTGGCGCGGGGCATGACCTACAAGGCGGCGGCCGCCGGCCTGAATCTGGGGGGAGGAAAGACGGTCATCATCGGGGATCCCCGGAAGGACAAGAACGAGGCGATGTTCCGCGCCCTCGGCCGCTTCATTCAGGGATTGAACGGGCGTTACATCACGGCGGAGGACGTGGGGACGACGGAGGAGGATATGGACATCATCCATCAGGAGACCCGGTATGTGACCGGCGTTTCCCCGGCGTTCGGATCCAGCGGGAATCCCTCTCCCGTCACCGCCTACGGCGTCTATCGGGGAATGAAAGCCGCCGCGAAGATCGCCTTCGGCAGCGATTCCCTGGAAGGAAGGACCGTGGCGGTCCAGGGCGTGGGCAGTGTGGCCTACCATCTTTGCAAGCACCTGCATGAGGAGGGCGCCCGCCTCATCGTGACGGACATCGTCCGGGAAAACGTGGAGCGGGCCGTGCGCGATTTCGGCGCCGAATCGGTGGATCCCGACAAGATTTACGATGTGGAGTGCGACATCTTTTCTCCGTGCGCCCTGGGGGCCATCATCAATGACGAAACCCTCCCCCGCCTCAAGTGCCGGGTGGTGGCCGGTTCGGCCAACAATCAGCTGAAGGAAGAGCGCCATGGAGACCGGCTGGAGGAATTGGGCATCATCTACGTGCCGGATTACGTGATCAACGCCGGCGGGCTGATCAACGTCGCCGACGAATTGCTCGGGTACAATCGCGAACGGGCGATGAAAAAGGTGGAAACCATCTACGACAATGTCCTGAAGGTTTTTGAAATCGCCAAACGGGACGGGATTCCTTCATACAAAGCGGCGGATCGGATGGCGGAGGAAAGGATTCAATCCATGGCCCGTTCCCGGAGCACGTTTTTGCAAAATGAACGCCATGTATTGAATATGGTCTGAAGGGCTCGCCGGCCTTTGGCAGCGAAGGGGCGCGAGGGATCCATCGGGACGGCGGCCCTGCGGGGCGGGTTTTGCGGACCGGACGCATGTGCTGCGGTCGGTTGACCGCTCCCCCGCCCGCCGAAAAAGACCGAAGGCGAAAACGTTGCGAGCCCGTTTCTCCTTGGCGGGCCAAGCTTCCCGGACGCTCGAAGTCGTTGGCGATTTGCCGGTCGTCCGCTTCCGCCCCCGGCGGGAACCGCGCGTGCGGAGGAGCAGGGTCCCATCTGCGATCAAAAGGGGATGAACTTGCCGCCTTTGCGGGGACGGGAAGGCGAAGGTGGGGTTTCCGCCTCGTCCTTTTGCGGTTCCTGCCGCCTTTTTCGCAACTTGCGGGACGGAAACGACGGAGCCGTCGTTCTTTGCGGGAAAATCCGCCGCCCGGGTCCGTCGGGACGGATGGACGGGATCCCGGCGTCTTTGCCTGTTTTGGCCTTGAAGGCGGCCTTTAGCCTTCGGATTTTTTGGACGGGTGCGTTTGGACGGCGAAAGGATGGACATGACCGGCGACACTTTCGGGACCTCCGAAGGAGAGGAATTGCCGCGGCGGACCCCTGGGATTTTCAGCTGCGCGGCGGTCCTGACGGAACATGCGGATGCCGTCATCCTCCCCGGCAGCCCCCCTTGCGGTAAAATGTTTTACGGAGGAAAGGCGGGTTTCCCGGATGGGTGATCCTGCGGGTCCGTCCGAAGGGCCCCTGGCGTCGGACGGGAAGACACGCCGGCGGAATACGAGAAGGGAGTCGAGGGAATCCATGGCTGAGCAATACGATCTGGTGGTTTTGGGTGCGGGTCCGGGCGGTTATGTGGCCGCCATTCGGGCGGCTCAACTGGGCATGAAGGTGGCCGTGGTGGAGAAGGAGAAGGTGGGGGGCGTCTGTCTGCACAAGGGATGCATCCCCACAAAGTCGCTCCTCCGCAGCGCGGAAGTCTACCACGAGATGAAGCACGGCGAGGATTACGGAATCACGGCGGAAGGGGTTCGCGTCGACTTCAGCCGGGTTCAGAAGCGCAAGGAAAAGGTGGTGGAGCAGCTGCACCGGGGCGTCCGGCATCTGCTCAAAAAGAACGGCGTCACCGTCGTGGAGGGCACGGGGCGCATCCTCGGACCGTCGATTTTTTCGCCCCAGGCGGGGACGGTTTCCGTGGAGAAAAAGGAGGGGGGAGAGGCGGAAATGCTCGTTCCCCGGTACCTTTTGATCGCCACGGGTTCCCGCCCGCGCAGCCTGCCCGGCCTGGAGGTGGACGGGCGCTATGTGATGAATTCCGATCACGCGCTTCAGATGGAGGAACTTCCCCGTTCGATCATCATCGTCGGCGGCGGGGTGATCGGAATCGAGTGGGCCTCCATGCTGAACGATTTCGGCGTGGACGTGACGGTGGTCGAATTTGCCGATCGGATCCTGCCCTTTGAGGATCCGGACGTCTCCAGGGAGATGACCCGCCTTCTCAAAAAGCGAAAGGTGAAAATTTTGACGAAAGCCAGAGTGTTGCCGGAAAGCGTTCGGATCGAAGGAAATGGGGTCACGCTGAAGGCGGAAAAGGGAAACGAGACGGTGGAACTTGAGGCGGAACGGGTGCTGGTCTCCGTCGGCCGGCAGGCCAATGTGGAGGGCATCGGCCTCGAAAACACGTCGGTCAAGGTGGAAAACGGCTTTATCCGGGTAAATGAAATGATGCAGACGGCGGAATCCCACATTTACGCCATCGGAGACGTGGTCGGAGGGTATCAGCTGGCCCATGTCGCCTCCCACGAGGGATTGGTGGCGGTGGAGCACATGGCCGGCAGAAACCCGAGCCCCCTCAATCCCCTGCTGATCCCGCGCTGCACCTACAGCCGCCCCGAGATCGGGAGCATCGGCCTCACCGAGGAGGAGGCGAAGCGGCAGGGGTACTCGGTGAAGATCGGCAAATTCCCCTTCCGGGCGACGGGCAAATCCCTGGTGTTCGGCGAAACGGACGGTTTCATCAAAATCATTGCGGACAAGAAAACGGAAGACCTGCTCGGCGTCCACATCATCGGCCCCCATGCCACCGATCTGATTTCCGAAGCGGGATTGGCCAAGCTGCTGGATGCCACACCGTGGGAGATCAGCCACACCATCCATCCCCATCCGACCTTGTCCGAGGTCTTCGGGGAGGCGGCGCTGGCGGTGGAGGGAGAGGCGATCCACGCGGGTTGATCAAGGCGCAGTGAAAAGGAGGGACCCCCCAATGGGTGAAGCGCGTCATCATTCCCTGGGTTTGAGCGATGAGCAAGTGTTGGACATGTACCGGTACATGCTCCTGGCGCGGAAGATTGACGAACGGATGTGGCTGTTGAACCGGGCGGGGAAAATCCCCTTCGTGATTTCCTGCCAGGGACAGGAAGCGATTCAGGTGGGCGCCGCCTTTGCCCTGGATCGGGAAAAGGATTGGCTGTGCCCCTATTACCGGGACATGGGCATGGTGCTGGTTTTCGGCCAGACGGCGAAGGAACTGATGCTTTCCGCCTTTGCCAAGGCGGAGGATCCCAACAGCGGGGGAAGGCAGATGCCGGGTCATTTCGGCGACAGCCGGTTCCGCATCCTGTCCGGGTCCAGCCCCGTGACGACCCAGCTGCCCCACGCGGTGGGGATCGGATACGCGGCGAAGCTGGAGGGAAAGGATCTGGTGGTGCTGACGTGCTGCGGCGAAGGCTCCAGCAACCAGGGCGATTTCCACGAGGCCTGCAACTTCGCCGGGGTTCACAATCTGCCCGTCATTTTTCTGGTGCAAAACAACAAATATGCCATTTCGGTGCCGCTCAAGAAACAGGTGGCCGGAGGAAAAGTGTACAAGCGGGCTGAAGGTTACGGATTTCCGGGAGTCCGCGTCGACGGAAACGATCCCCTGAAGGTGTACGAGGTGGTAAAAAAGGCGGTGGAACGGGCCCGCAGGGGCGAAGGGCCGACCCTGATCGAAGCGGTCGCCTATCGGCTGGTTCCCCATTCCAGCGATGACGATGACCGCAGCTACCGCAGCCGGGAGGAAGTGGAGGAGGCGCGGAAGAACGATTCGCTCCTCCTGTTCAGAAATTACCTGGTGGATGCGGGGATCTTGACGGAAGAGAAGGAAAGGGAGCTCACCGAGCGCATCGTCCGCGAGGTGGACGAAGCGACGGAATACGCCGAAGCCGCCCCGTATCCCGAGCCGGAAGATCTGTACAAGCATGTTTATGCGGAATAGGAGGAGAGAAAGATGCCCGTGATTTCCTACATCGATGCGGTGACACAGGCCCTTCGCGAAGAAATGCGCCGCGATCGGCGGGTGTTTGTCCTCGGTGAGGACGTGGGAGTGCGGGGAGGGGTGTTTCGCGCCACCAGCGGTCTGATCGAGGAATTCGGCGAGGATCGGGTGTTGGACACTCCCTTGACCGAATCGGCCATCGTCGGGGTGTCCATCGGTGCCGCGGCCTACGGACTCCGCCCGGTGGCGGAAATCCAGTTTGCCGATTTCATCATGCCGGCGATGAACCAGATCGTCAGTGAAGCGGCCCGGCTGCGCTACCGGTCCAACAACGACTGGCATTGTCCTCTCGTCATCCGCGCCCCCTACGGCGGCGGCGTTCACGGCGCCCTGTACCACTCCCAGAGCGTCGAGTCCCTTTTCATGAGCGTGCCGGGATTGAAGATTGTCGCGCCTTCCACCCCCTATGACGTGAAGGGGTTGTTGAAGTCGGCCATCCGGGATGAGGATCCGGTCCTCTTCTTCGAGCACAAGCGCTGTTACCGGCTGATCAAGGGCGAAGTGCCGGAGGAGGACTACACGATTCCCATCGGCAAGGCGGATGTGAAGCGGGAAGGAACGGACGTCACGGTCATCTCCTACGGGCTCACCCTGCATTTTGCCCTGAAGGCCGCGGAGGAGCTGGAAAAAGAGGGGATCAGCGTCCACGTGCTGGATCTTCGGACCCTTCGTCCGCTCGACAAGGAAGCGATTCTGGAGGCGGCGGCCAAGACCGGGAAAGTGCTCATCGTCCATGAGGACAACAAGACGGGAGGGGTCGGCGGGGAAATCTCCGCCATCATCACCGAAGAGGCCTTCTTTGAGCTGGATGCCCCCGTTCGTCGCCTGTGCGGACCGGACGTGCCGGCGATGCCCTACAGCCCGCCGCTGGAAAAGGAGTACATGCTCAGTCCGGAGAAGGTGGCCGCGGCCCTTCGCGAGCTGGCGGAGTTTTGATGCATGCCTCGCGGGAAGCGAAAGGGGAGCGGTGCCACTCTCGGAAAAAGGAGGTAGAATATGGCCACCGATGTGACGATGCCCCAACTGGGAGAGAGTGTGACGGAGGGAACCATCACCCGTTGGCTGAAAAAACCGGGCGACCGGATCGCCAAATATGAACCCTTGTGCGAAGTGGCCACCGATAAGGTGAACGCGGAAGTTCCGGCCACGATCAGCGGAACCCTTCTGGAGATCGTCGCCGAGGAGGGAGCGACCGTCGAAGTGGGCCAGCTGATCTGCCGGATTGAGGAGGAAGGCAGCACGCCTTCCCCGCAACCTGAGAATCAGGGGAAGGATTCCGCCGCATCCTCCGCTGCCGCCCCGGCCGGGCAAGGGGACCAGTCGATGAAGCGGCGGTATTCGCCGGCGGTGCTGCGGCTTGCCCAGGAACACGGGATCGATTTGGAGAAAATCGAGGGGACGGGCAGAGGGGGGCGGATCACCCGGAAGGATGTCCTCCGGTATATCGAAAGCGGAAAAGCAGGCGCTTCCCCTTCCGCCGATTCGGAACGGATCGGGAAAAAGCCCGCCGCGCCGGCCGGGAAACCGGCGGCTCCGGAGATTCGGGTTCCCGTCGCCGAACTCCCGGCCAAGGAGGGGCTTTCCGTCCCCCTGGAAGAGGGGGATCGGGTAGTTCCCGTGACCAGCGTGCGCCGCACCATCGCCCAGCGGATGGTGACCAGCAAGCACGAGGCTCCCCACGCCTGGACGATGGTGGAGGCGGACGTCACGGGATTGGTTCAACTGCGCGAACGGCTGAAAAAAGAGTTCAAGGAGCGGGAAGGGATTTCCCTGACCTATCTGCCCTTTTTCATCAAGGCGGTGGTGGATTCCCTCAAGGAATTCCCCTACCTCAATTCCGTCTGGGCGGGCGACCGGATCATCCTCAAAAAACGGATCAACATTTCCATCGCCGTCGCCACGGACGACGCCCTATACGTGCCGGTCATCCATGACGCGGACGAGAAGAGCATCGCCGGCCTGGCCAAAGCGGTCCACCGGCTGGCGGAGAAAACCCGGGCGGGCAAGCTGACCCTCGAGGACATGCAGGGGGGAACCTTTACCGTCAATAACACCGGTTCCTTCGGATCGATCCTGTCCCAGCCGATCATCAATCATCCGCAGGCGGCGATCCTCTCGGTGGAGTCGATCGTGAAGCGTCCGGTGATCAAGGATTCGATGATCGCCATCCGGGATATGGTGAATCTGTGCCTGTCTTTGGACCATCGGGTTCTCGACGGATTGATGGCGGGCCGCTTCCTTCAGCGCGTGAAGGAGCGCGTGGAGGCCTACGGCCCGGACACGCAGATATAGGTCGGGTTTGAGCCTGCGGTGGCGGAAAGCGGGCCGTCACCCGGCTCCTGCTCCGGGAGCGTTCGTTTTCTGCCCTCCCGGAGTTTTCTCTTAGGGGGGATGAAAGATGTTTGAGGTGTATCGACTCGGGACGGTCCCGTACCGGAAAGCCTGGGACATGCAAAAGGAGCGGGTGCGCCGGATTGACGAAGGGGATGCTTCCAACCAGCTCCTCTTGCTGGAGCATCCCCACACGATCACCCTGGGGAGGGGCAGCCATGCGGAACATCTGCTGCTCTCCTCCGAAGAATATGCCCGGCGGGGGATCGATGTGGTGGAAATCGACCGCGGCGGAGACGTCACCTATCACGGTCCGGGTCAGCTGGTGGGTTATCCGCTCTTTCATCTGGGAGAGCGGGGAAACGACGCCCACTGCTATTTGCGCGACCTGGAGGAATCCCTGATCATCGCGCTCCGCGCCTTCGGGATCGAAGGGGAGCGGAAGCCTCCCTACACCGGCGTTTGGGTCGGGGACGAAAAGGTGGCCGCCATCGGCGTCAAGTTCAACCGCGGCCGAAGGAGAAGGGGTTACATCACCAGCCACGGATTCGCCCTGAACGTGTGTTCGGATCTCAGCTATTTCGATCTCATCGTCCCCTGCGGTATCCGGGAATACGGCGTCACCTCGATGGAGCGCCTCGGGAAAAAAGTGTCCATGGACGAGGTGATGGACCGGGTGGTGGAGGGCATCAGCCGGGTGTTCGGATGGGAAGCGGTGGAAGGGGTGCATTCATCGTAGAGGGGCGGTTGTGTGGGCACCGGGATATGAATTCGGTCGGATCTTCGCAATAGGAGGCTCCTGACCCGGCGGAGAGAAGACGGTTGTCCGCTTTTCTTTCGAAAACGGATTGTTCCCTGGTGCCCCATGACATCTGAAACGAAACCGCGAATGGACGGCTCTCCGTGCCGAAGCCCCCAGGACTTGCCGCAAAAAAATCCTCTCCGCGTTTTCGCGGAGAGGCGGTTGGGCGGCCGGTGACTCACCTCCCGGCAGGGCTTGTCGCTTCCCGGACGACGCGGATGAGGAGATCGCGATTGGGGTAGCCGCCGTTTGTGAACTGCTTCACCACTTTTTCCACATCGTAGGGGACCCGCTGGATGGTCACGCGGAAGCGGTCCCCCTCCGCCTCCACGAGGGCGTAGGAGGCCTGCGGCAGGCCGTCGAAGGGAAGGCCGACGCTGCCGGTGTTGACGATGCAGCGGCCGTCAATGAAGCGGATATAGGGGAGATGGATGTGGGCGCAGACAAACAGCCGGATGCCGTCGCGACTCATCATCCGCACTTTCATCGTCGCCGCATCCGTTTCCGGAGGGACCACGTCAAACAGGCTCTCCGGCGTGGCGTGAAAAGCGTGGACCCGAATCGTTTCCGAAAGCTCCAGTTCAAGGCTTTCGGGAAGATGGCGCAGGTATTGCAGATCTTTCTCCTCCAGCTGCGCGGCCGTCCACTCGCGTTCCCGGTTCATCATCGCCCTGGCCGCCTCCGGCACCTCCCCGGGCCGCACCCCCCGCACCGTCCACTCGTCGGCGTTCCCCTTGATTACGTCGGCGGTCAGGCTTTGCACCCGTTCCAGCACCCGCTTCGGTTCGGGTCCGCGGAAGGCGATGTCGCCCAGCACCGCGATCCGGTCGACCTTTCGCTTCTCGATGTCCTCCAGGACGGCATCCAGCGCCACTCCGTTTCCGTGGATGTCGGCGATAAAGGCGACGCGCACAGGAAATTCCTCCTTTTTGTGTTTGCATGTCCCGACCCTCATAGGCGGTCCGCCGGGCGGCGAATCGCCGGAGCCGGTTGCGCCCGTCAACCGGCGGCCCGATTTTCCAAATCCCGCAAAAAGCGGGAAACATCCCGGGGGCCTTTCAGCACGATGATCCGTTTGCCGCGCGCGTGTTTCAGTTTTTCCTGGATCAGGGGCCTCCGGATCCGGGGAAATTGCCAGATCCACCGCAAGAAGGGAAGGTCGATCTTCTCGGGACAACCGGGAGGCAGATCCGGCCGGGAGCGTCCCCGGTTCCGCCACCACCGCTTGATCACCCGCCACAGGCAGAGGAGGCGGGGGAAATCGAGGAAAATCACCGTGTCCGCCTCCGCCAGGCGGATGTCGATGGTTTTGGTGTAATTTCCGTCCATGATCCAGGCGTCCCGACGGGTGAGCCTTTCCACCCGGCGGAGCCATTCCGCCTCGGAGGGTTCGATCCATCCCGGTTTCCAGTAGTGGACATCGAGATGGATCACTTCGATGTCCAACATCCGGCCCAGGCGGCGGGCGAGGGTGGACTTGCCGGAACCGGCGGAGCCGACGATCATGATTTTCTTCATCGCTTCATCCCTTTCACGTTGGAAAATCGGGGTTGAAAGAGGGGTCAGAGGCCGCTTGCGTCCCCTCCCCGTGTCATCGCATCCGGCTGCCCGATGCTCACCGGGCCTTGTTCGCCGCCCTTCCCGGTTGTCCTGGGCTTCCGACGGCTCCTTGGCGGCGCAGATCCCCCTTGCCGCGTGCCTCCGGCTGTTTCTCGGCCCGCTTTTCGACGGTCCGTTTCAGATGATTCCGCTGAGTGCCTCCGTCGGTCACCACGGCGCGGACAATCCTTCATGGGCGGGGAAAGTCCAAGGTCCCGGGCGGAGGGAGGGCTGGAGGCCGCTTCTTAAACGGCGCAAGATGTTTGCTGCGTCGGGGTATCCGCCGAAGGGCTCAAGACAGCAGTGTGCCGGGTAAGAGGGTCATGGCCCGCGGGATGAGGGGGCGATCGGACAAGGGGTGAGGAAGGCAAGGGTGGCTGCGGCGGGGCCGATTTCCGCGAAATTGCGGTTCGGCGCCGCGGCGACGATGGTGACGATGGCGACCCGTGGGGTCAGCAGAACGGACCGCCGAATGCCCATCATGCAGTGACGGCGGTCCAAGCTGAGGATCTCCTCTCGCGGATGTCTCCCACCGTTTGAGCCCCCGGGCCTTTCCCCAAGCAAAAAGGCTCCCGGCGGAGCGGGAGACCTTTTGGGTGGGATGATTTACTGCAGACCGACGAAAGCGTCGTACAGCGCCAGTCCGGTGACGCCGATCAGGGCGAGGCTGAACAGCCCTCCGACGAAAAAGCCGAAGCGGTTACCCGTCTTTTTGTTGTGGAGGGTTCCGATCACAGCCAGAATGCTCATCAGCACCAGGATGATCACCATGTACATTGAAGAAATCACCCGCTTTGCGTCAGATGTTTGTTCGAAGAAGACGAGGCATCAGAAAAAGAGTCCGACCCCGGTCAAGACGGTGGTCACCACCAGCGCGAAGATGATGGTATAGACGACCAGTTTGATCCACAGGGGTTTCACCAGGCGATTCACCTCACTGTGTTATTGTATCCAACTTCTCACCGGATGTCCATGACCAAAGAGGGAAACCTTGTGCGGCGTCCCGGCCGGGGGAGGTGCGGCAAGGCGTCCGAAGATCCGGCATTCATCCAGCGCGGAGGGCTTTCCTTTTCGGGGGATTGGAACCCCTTTCATCGATCTCCTAGGGAGAAGGTTTTTTTGATATCATAAAAAGAGTGAGCGTGCAAAACAGATCATTGGCTTCAAGGGGGAAAGAGAGGGTGGCGGAGAAAGCGTTTGAGCGGCTGTATCAGGAGTGGCTGGAGAAGACCGAGGAACTTCTCGCCAAATTTCCGGAACGAAAGGAACGGTTCACCACCCTTTCCGGAATAGAGGTTGAGCGCCTGTATACACGGCTTGTGGACGAAAAGCGATTGATCGAAAAAATCGGGTTTCCCGGAGAGTATCCCTATACGCGGGGGATTCGGCCGACGATGTACCGCGGGAGGTACTGGACGATGCGTCAGTACGCCGGGTACGGGTCGGCGGAGGAGACCAACCGCCGGTTTCGCTATTTGTTGGAACAGGGACAGACCGGCCTGTCCGTCGCCTTTGATCTTCCGACGCAGATCGGATACGATTCCGACGATCCGATGGCGGCGGGGGAAGTGGGCAAAGTGGGCGTGGCCATCGATTCCCTGGAAGACATGGAGCGTTTGTTCGAAGGGATTCCCCTGGATCAGGTGAGCACATCGATGACCATCAACGCGCCGGCGTCGGTGCTGCTGGCGATGTACATCGCGGTTGCCGAGAAACAGGGCGTTCCGCCGGAAAAACTCCGGGGGACGATCCAGAACGACATCCTGAAGGAATACATCGCCCGGGGCACCTATATCTTTCCCCCGAAACCGTCGATGCGCCTGATCACCGACATCTTCGCCTTCTGCGCCGAGCGGGTTCCCCGGTGGAACACGATCAGCATCAGCGGATATCACATCCGTGAAGCGGGCTCGACGGCGGTGCAGGAGGTGGCCTTCACCCTCGCCAACGGAATCGCCTACGTGAAGGCGGCCCTGGACAAGGGATTGGACGTGGACGAGTTCGCGCCGAGGCTCTCCTTTTTCTTCAACGCCCACAACCACTTCTTCGAAGAGATTGCCAAGTTTCGGGCCGCCCGGCGCATGTGGGCGCGGATCATGAAGGAGCGGTTCGGCGCCAAGGATCCGCGTTCGCTCCAGCTCCGCTTCCACACCCAGACGGGCGGCTCCACCCTGACCGCCCAACAGCCGGACAACAACATCGTCCGGGTCGCCCTGCAGGCGTTGGCCGCGGTGCTGGGAGGAACCCAGAGTCTGCACACCAATGCCCGGGATGAGGCCCTGGCCCTGCCGACGGAGGAGTCCGCGCGCATCGCCCTGCGCACCCAGCAGATCATCGCCTACGAGACCGGCGTGGCGGACACCGTGGATCCCCTGGGCGGCTCCTTCTACGTGGAAGCCCTCACGGACAAGATCGAGGAGGAAGCGGTGAAATATATCGAAAAGATCGATGAGATGGGGGGCGCCGTCGCCGCGGTGGAACAGGGGTTCATGCAGCGGGAGATTCACCGCGCGGCGCTGGAAACCCAGCGCCGGATCGAATCGGGCGAAGAGGTGGTGGTCGGTGTGAACCGCTTCCGTATGGAAGAGGAACCCGAACCCCAGCTGCTCCGGGTGGATCCGTCCCTGGCCAAGCGGCAGATCGAACGGCTCAAGGATCTCCGCAGCCGCCGTGACGCCGGGAAAGTGGAGGAATCTCTGGCGGCCCTGAAGCGGGCGGCGGAAGGGACGGACAACCTGATGCCGTACATTCTCGACGCGGTGCGCGCCTATGCCACCGTGGGGGAAATCTGCCATGCCCTGCGCGAGGTGTTTGGCGAATACCAACCGGTGTAATCCCGTCGTTGATCCGGTTTCAAATTGCGCGGAAGACGTTCCTGCCCGTGACGGCCGGGCGAGATGAGAGATCGAGGTGACGAGGAATGAATCGACCCATTCGCGTGCTGGTGGCCAAGCCGGGGTTGGACGGCCATGACCGGGGAGCCCTGGTCATCGCCCAAGCTCTCCGGGATGAGGGGATGGAAGTGATCTATACGGGGCTGCGCCAGTCTCCGGAACAGATCGTGAACACGGCCATCCAGGAGGACGTGGACGTGATCGGGCTGTCCTGCCTTTCCGGCGCCCACAACGAGCTCTTTCCCGAGGTGACCCGCCTCCTCCGGGAAAAGGGGGCCGGGGACATTCTGGTGATCGGCGGGGGAACGATTCCCCGATCGGACATTCCCTTTCTGGAAAAACACGGGATCGCCAAGGTGTTCACCCCGGGAACCCCGACCAAGGAGACGGCGGATTTTATCCGCAAAGCGTTGGCGGAAAGGAAGGGGAGCCGATGAGCCGGACCGTCGATCCCAAAAAGATCAGCCACATCGGAATCGCGGTGAGGGATCTGGAGGCGGCCCTGCCCCTTTACACGGACGTTTTGGGACTCGCCCTGGAGGGGGTGGAGACGGTTCCGAGCGAAGGGGTGAAGGTGGCGTTTCTGCGGATCGGCGAAACGCGGATCGAGCTGCTCGAGCCCCTCGGTCCGGACAGCCCCATCGCCTCTTTTCTGGAAAAGAGGGGAGAGGGGATCCACCACATCGCGCTGGAAGTGGACGGGATCGAGGAGCGGCTGCGTTTGCTTTCGGAGAAGGGAATCCGCCTGATTCACGAGCGCCCGAAACAGGGAGCGCACGGAGCCCGCATCGCCTTCCTGCATCCCAAGGCGACGGGCGGCGTGCTGTACGAATTGTGCGAACCGGACAAGACGGAATCCTAGCTTTGCAGCAGACGGAGGGAAGCCATGTATCGCAAGATTGACGAATTGGCGGAAAGACGCCGGAAAGTGGAAATGGGCGGCGGGGAGGAAAAGATCCGCGCCCAGCATGAACGGGGAAAACTGACCGCCCGGGAGCGGGTGGATCTGCTCCTGGACGAGGGAACCTTTGTCGAGCTGAACCCCTTTGTGGAACACCGGGCCACCCACTTCGGGATGGACAAGGTGGAAGCCCCCGGGGAAGGGGTGCTGACCGGCTTTGGAAAGATTCACGGCCGCCCGGTGTATGTCTTCGCCCAGGATTTTACGGTTTTCGGCGGTGCGCTCGGGGAGATGCACGCCCTGAAGATCGCCCGGATCATGGATTTGGCGGCCAAGAACGGAGCCCCCGTCATCGGGTTGAATGATTCGGGCGGGGCGCGGATCCAGGAGGGCGTCGTTTCCCTGGACGGATACGGGCACATCTTTTATCGCAATTCGATTTATTCGGGCGTGATTCCGCAGATTTCGGTCATCATGGGTCCCTGTGCCGGCGGGGCCGTCTATTCCCCGGCGATCACCGATTTCGTTTTCATGGTGGAGAAGACCAGCCAGATGTTCATCACCGGGCCCAAGGTGATCGAAACCGTCACCGGAGAAAAGATTTCCGCCGAGGATCTGGGCGGTGCCCGCATCCATTCGTCGGTGAGCGGAAACGCCCACTTCATCGCGCCGTCGGAGCCGGAAGCGCTGGATCAGGTGCGAAAACTTTTAAGTTATCTGCCCCAGAACAACATGGAGGACCCGCCGCGGGTGTATGCCAAGGAAGACGACGGGTGGAACGAGGAACTGGCGGAGGTCGTCCCGGTGGAAGGGACCAAGGTGTACGATGTCCGGGAGGTGATTCACCGGGTCCTGGACGAGGACAGCTTCTTTGAGGTGCACGAGCGGTTCGCCCGCAACATCGTCGTCGGCTTCGGACGGATCGACGGATACAGCGTCGGGGTCGTGGCCAACCAGCCGAAGGTGATGGCCGGGGGATTGGACATCGACTCCTCGGACAAATTGAGCCGGTTTGTCCGTTTCTGCGATTGCTTCAACATCCCGATCATCACCTTTGTGGATGTGACCGGGTTTTTCCCGGGGGTGAACCAGGAACACCGGGGCATCATCCGCCACGGGGCGAAAATCCTTTACGCCTACTCCGAAGCGACGGTGCCCAAGATCACGGTCATTCTCCGGAAAGCCTACGGCGGCGCCTATGTGGCCCTCAACAGCAAGGCGATCGGAGCCGACCTGGTATACGCCTGGCCGAGCGCCGAGGTGGCGGTGATGGGACCGGAAGGGGCGGCCAACATCATCTTCAGCAAGGAAATCGCGGCCAGCGACGACCCGGAACGCACCCGGCGGGAGAAAATCGAGGAGTACCGTCGCCAGTTCGCCAATCCGTACGTGGCCGCTTCCCGGGGGATGGTGGACGATGTGATCGATCCCCGGGAAACCCGCAAAAAGCTGAAGGAAGGACTGGAAATGCTGCGGACAAAGCGGGAAAGCCGCCCGCCGAAAAAGCACGGGAACATTCCGCTGTGAGGGGGGAAATCTTGGGGAAGAAACGTTCGTCGCCCATTGCGGTCTACCGGATCGGGGCCGCCTCCTCCGGGCGGGGGAGCGGCCGAATTTCCGGATCCGGCGCGGCTGCCCGCCGGGTCTACCTGCACGGGGCTTATTGGGTGACGTTTGTCCGCGGCCGGCGGGACCGGTCCCCGTGGAGGGAAGCGGGAAGAAGGCAGCTGTTTGCGCAGCGGGACCACACCAAGGGTCGGTGGACGGGCAACGCCGGAGGCGATCGGCTGAATTCCTGCGGTTTCGTCCGGGACCCTTGGCGGAAGCCGGTTTCCCCCTTTTCGCCTCCGGGGAACGACGGCGGACGAAGGCCCGCTGCGGGGAAATCCACCAAATCACGGGAGGAAAGAGCCATTGATCAACCGGGATCGTCTGTTGAAAGAATTTCTGGAGTTGGTGCAGACGGATAGCGAGACGGGGGATGAACGGGCGATCTGCGACCTGTTGAAGGAGAAGCTGACGGCCCTCGGACTGGAAGTGACCGAGGACGGTTCGGCGGCCGCCACGGGACACGGGGCGGGCAATTTGGTGGCCACCCTGGAGGGGAATGTGGAGAAGGCCCCCGTCATCTACTTCACCTGCCACATGGACACCGTTGCGCCGGGGAAGGGGGTAAAACCCCGCATCGAGGACGGCTATGTGATGTCGGACGGGACGACGGTGTTGGGGAGCGATGACAAGGCGGGGCTGGCCGCGCTGCTGGAGGGGATCCGCGTTCTGAAGGAGCGGAACATCCCCCACGGAACGATCCAGCTGGTCATCACCGCCGGGGAAGAATCGGGCCTCGTCGGAGCCCGCCATCTGGAGAGGGATCTTTTGCGCGCCGACTTCGGGTTTGCCCTGGATTCCAACGGACCGGTCGGCGAGATCATCACCTCCGCCCCTTCCCAGGTGAAGCTCACCGTCACCATCATCGGAAAAGCCGCCCACGCCGGCGTCAATCCCGAGGAGGGGATCAGCGCCATCCAGGTGGCCAGCCGGGCGATCTCCAACATGCCCCTCGGCCGCATCGACCATGAGACGACGGCCAACATCGGCCGGTTCCAGGGCGGAACGGCGATGAACATCGTGCCGGAACGGGTGGAGATCGTCGCCGAAGCCCGCAGCCGGGAAGAGGAGAAATTGGAACGCCAAGTGGAAAAGATGGTCCGGGCTTTCCGGGAGGCCGCCGAGGAGGCCGGCGCCCGGGCGGACATCCGTGTCGAGAAGATGTATCCGGCCTTCAAGCACGGTGAATCGGATAAAGTGGTGCGGAAGGCGTCGGAAGCCGTCAAACGCGTGGGCCGCGAGCCGCGCATTCTGGCCAGCGGCGGCGGGAGCGACGCCAACATCTTCAACGGCTATGGCGTTCCGACGGTCAATCTGGGCATCGGTTACGAGGAAATCCACACCACCAAGGAGCGGATGCCGCTGTCCGAGCTGGAAAAGGCGGCGGAGCTGGTGGTCGCCCTGGTCGAGGTGTCCCGGGAGGGATAGTTTGAGCGGGCGGTCGCTTATACCGATCGGGAATGGGGAGCCTTTTGGCTCCCCTTTGCTGTTTTGGGCCGCCGTACATATTTTTGCTCTTTCCTGCATACCCTTTCCCCGAACTTTTCAGCCTTCGGGGGGGGTGAAGGGATGATCCGTTGGGAGCTGGGGCGGGTGGAAGAGGTGCTGGAGGAGAGGGAGGAAATCCAGCGGCTCAAGGTGAGGTTGGTGGAAAGCGGGGAAACGGGGACGGCCGTCCACTACCCGCCGCTGTTGGGGAGGGTGGAGGCCGGTGATGAAGTGTGGCTCAACGCGACGGCGGTTCGGCTCTCCCTGGGAACCGGCGGCAATCATTTTGTCGGCTGGGTGAACCGGCCGCCCCGGTCGACCCCCGTCCGGGGGCACATCATGAAGTTGCGCTACACCCCGTGGCAGATCGCCCTCCGCACCGGGGAGGAACAGGGAAGCCCCCACCATGAAATCCTCCGGGATTGCCGAAGCCTGGAGGGCGCGCCGGTTCTGATCGGCGAATTGCACAGCATGCTGCCGGTGGCGGTTTCCACCTGGCGGTATCTGGCGGACAGGGAGGGGGCGGAACCGCGGATTGTTTATGTGATGACCGATGGGGGGGCGCTGCCGATCGCCCTCAGCAGGCATGTCCAAACGTTGACGGAACTGGGATGGCTAAATGGCACCGTCACCGCCGGCCACGCCTTCGGCGGGACGCTGGAGGCGGTCAACCTGTATTCCGGTCTGCTTCTGGCGGTTCATGCGCTGAAGGCGGACCTCGTCTTCGTCTCCATGGGTCCCGGGATTGTCGGAACGGAAACCGCCTACGGTTTCACCGGGGTGGAACAGGGGCAGGCGATCAACGCCGTCCACTCCCTGGGCGGCGTTCCCGTTGCCATTCCCCGCCTGCAGAAAGCGGATCGCCGCTTGCGGCACCGGGGATTGAGCCATCACACCCGGACCGTCCTCGCCTCCGTCGCCCTCGCCCCCGCCGTCGTCCCCCATCCCGAGGATCAGGATCTGTCGGAACTGCGCCGGACGGCGAAGGCGAAGCATCACTGGATTCCCTTCCGCCTCTCCCTCGAACAGGTGGCCGAAAGGATGTCCGCCTATCCCCTCGCGGTCCGCACCATGGGCCGCACCTTGGAGGAGGATCCCCTCTTTTTCACGACGGTTGCCGGCGCGGCGGAAACCGCCTGGCGTCTGTGGCGGGATCTCAGCGACGGGCTCGCTCCCGCCGAGTCAATAGCTCGCTTAGCGTCAGGGAATGGCTAGCCAGTTGCCGCAGGCAGGCCCGTACCTGCCACGCCTTGCCCACGATCCGCAACCGGCCGTTTCCCATCTCCATTTTCATCGAAAGAGCCTCCCGATCCGTTTTTTCCAACATTATGATCCGGCCCGGAAAAGATGATTCGCGCCTCGAAAGGAAAGGGGATGGGCCGCCGATCCAAGATTTCGGGCGAAACATGCGAAATCGGGGCCGGAAGGCCCCGATTTCAACAAGGATCAAGGGAGGCGCGCCCGGACGAAGGCGCCGATTTCTTCGATGGCCTGCTGGGCTTCGGGGATGGGAAACCCGTGGAAGACGTGCCACATTTCATCCCAGATTTTGAATTCCGTCTCCACTCCGGCGGATTTTGCCCGCTCGACGAGGCGGACCGAATCGTCCAGCAGGCATTCATCGCTTCCCACATGAACCAGCAACGGCGGCAGATTGCGAAGGTCGGCGTGGATCGGGGAGACGAGCGGATGCCGGGGATCGAGATCGCCAAGGTATAGCTTGGCGAGGAGATGGCTTTTCTCCGGGTCCAACCAGGGTTCCACGTCGGCCTTTGTCTTCATCGACTCCCCCGTCCCTTCCAGGTCGGTCCAGGGGGAGAGGAGCACCGCCGCGGAGGGGAGGGGGTCCCCCTCGTCCCGCAGGGTGAGCAGGGTGGCCATCGTGAGGCCGCCTCCCGCCGAATCTCCCGCGATCACCAGGTTTTCGGGACGGACACCCGATCGGATCAGTTCCCGGTATGCGGCCGTCGAGTCTTCCAGGGCGGCTGGAAAGGGATGCTCCGGCGCCAACCGGTACTCGATGAGCAGCGCCCGGCTCCCGCAGGCGCGTGCCAAACGGGAGACAAGGCCGCGGTGGGAGTCGCAGCTTCCGAAACAGTAGGCACCTCCGTGGAGATAAAACAAAACCCGGTCCTTCCGGGCATCGGGGGTGGAGATCCACTCCCCGGGGACCCCTGCGATTCGGGTTTTCTCCACGGTCACATCGGATTCGAGGGGAGAAAAACCGCCCAGGTAATCCAGCTGTCTCCGCTGTTCTTCGATCGAGGGCGCCCCTTTTTTCGCCGCCTCCTTCTGTTCCCGAAGCATCTGCCTGATCGCTTCGCTCTGGGGACTGGCCATAAGGGGATCCTCCTTTGCGGAAAGGGTTGTTAACGGGATTTTGGCACAATTTCGACTTGTTGTAAAGGGAAGGTGAACCGCTTAAAATTTTGGAATGGTTTCGTCATCCCGCCGATTCCACGGACAGGTGACGCGGAGGGCCCCTTTCTTCAGGAACCCGGCGGTCGCCCCTTCCCCGGCCCCTCGTTTCCCTGCCGCTTGGAGTAAGGCGAATCGTCGCCTGCGCCTCGTGGGGGGACGAGAGGGGCAAAAGGGGAGCGGCTAGATCGATCGGGCGTCCGCTGCGGGCGATCCGTCCGCAAAGCCCCTGCCTGCGTCACCAATCGGCTTCAGGATATTTCCCGTCGGTCCGCCGCGCCTTTCGGAGGCCGATCGAAAAGTCCGGCGATCATGAACGCTGGACGGTCCCGCTTCCGTCCCGGTCAAACCGAGCCGCTTCGGTCCGTCCATCCCTGCATCCCCGGTGCGGTTTACCGGCGCACCTGGTCGCGGCTGATCGGATGGCCAGACGCCTTCCGTTCCCGGCAAAACCCGGCACACCCGTCAGGGAACCGGGCTCCTCCGGGATCGCCTGCTTGCCCCTCCCCGCATGCGGCTTTCATCGCCGCATTTTTTGATCGCCGTCCTTTCCCCGCAGGCAGGGGGGACAGGCGGCCGATATCCGCATCCCCCGCGGCGTCGGCGAAGATCTTGCCCCGGATTTCCGGGGAAGACGAATTTTCGGATCCGAAAACCGTCCGCCTTCCCCGGTCTGACAGCCGGCAGTATATCCTTTTCCGGACGGCAGGAAGCGGCGCGCCCACGAAGCCGGTGGCCTCCCGCAGGATTCGCCGATCGGCGTCGGCCCGTCCACGATTTTCCGGCGATTCTTCGTGCGGGAAGGTCATCCACGGAGTGTCGACATTCCCGAACCGTATCGTCCGAACCGAAGTCGATGAACGCGTCAAATTCGGCCGTTTTCCTCCGGCGCCCCCATCAAGGAGCCATACTTTTCCCCTTTTCCTGACATTGGCCGGTTCCCGCATCCGCACGGCATCCATCTTTCCGGTGGTGTATAATTGAAAAACAGCGGAAACTCACTTTTTGGCTGAAAGCACGAATTGGGGAGTGAACCTGTTTGAGCGATCTGAAGGAGAAAACGATTCGCAGCCGAACGATCTTTGAGGGGAAATTGATCCGCGTTCAACTGGATGAGGTGGAGCTTCCCGACGGAAGGACCTCCACCCGGGAGATTGTGAGACATCCCGGTGCGGTGGCGGTGATGGCCTTCACCGGGGAAGGGAAGCTGATCCTGGTGCGCCAGCACCGGCATCCGCTGGAAAAAACCACCCTGGAGATCCCGGCCGGAAAGCTGGAGCCCGGGGAAGATCCCAAAGCGTGCGCGTTCCGCGAGCTCGAGGAGGAAACGGGATACCGGGCGGAGGAGATGCATCCCATCGTTTCCTTTTATACTTCCCCCGGTTTTGCCGATGAAAAGCTTCATCTGTTCGAAGCCCGGGGCTTGACAAAGGGAGAGATGCGGCCGGATGCGGACGAATTCGTGGAGGTGGAGGAGCTGACCCTGGAGGAGGCCTATGGGAAGATGGAGGAAGGGCTGATCTGCGACGCCAAAACGGTCGCCGCCGTGTACATCTGGCATAACCGGGTGTTGGGCGGCCGATGAGTTTCAGACGGGTGTTTGCGGACCTCCACATCCACATCGGCCGGACGGAGAGCGGACTGCCGGTCAAGATCAGTGCCGCCCGCAATCTCACGTTTCACGAAATCGTGCGCGAAGCGGCCCACCGCAAGGGACTGGACATGATCGGCATCATTGACGCCCATTCCCCGCCGGTTCAGGAGGAGATCGCCCGGGGACTGGAGCGGGGGATCTACCGGGAAGATCCCGAGGGGGGAATCCTCTACGGAACAACCACGGTGATCCTGGGAACGGAGATCGAAGTGAAGGAAGAAGGGATGGGCCCGGCCCACCTGCTGGCCTATTTTCCGACCTTCGCGTCGATCCGGCGGTTTACCGGCTGGTTGTCCCGTCACATGAAAAACGTGCGGCTGAGCACCCAGCGGCTGCACCGGCCGGCCCGGGAGCTGCAGGAACGGGTGGCGGAGGAGGGGGGGTTGCTCATTCCCGCCCACGTGTTCACCCCCTTCAAGAGCGTTTACGGGAGCGCCACCGACCGGATGAGCCGGTTGCTTGACATGGACGGAATTGTGGCGGTGGAGCTGGGTTTGAGCGCGGATGCGTCGATGGCCGACCATCTCCGGGAATTGTCCCGGGTTTCCTTCGTCACCAATTCCGACGCCCATTCCCTGGCCAAAATCGGCCGCGAGTACAACGAATTCCGCCTTTTACGCCCCTCGTTCCGGGAATTGGAGCTGGCGCTGCGCCGGGAAAAGGGGCGGGGGATTGCCGCCAATTACGGACTGAATCCGAAGCTGGGCAAATACTACAGGACGCGCTGTACCGGTTGCGGCGCCATTTTGTCCCCGGACAAGGGAGAGACGGGCCCCTGTCCCCGCTGCGGCGGCAATCGGATCGTGAAGGGGGTGTCGGACCGGATCGCCGAAATCGCCGACGGACCCTCCAAAGCACCGGCACACCGGCCTCCCTATGTGTATCAGGTGCCCCTCGAATTCATTCCCCAACTGGGGCCGAAGACCCTTGACCGTCTCTTGGGGAGGTTCGGAACGGAGATGAATGTGCTTCACCAGGCCCCGATCGAAGAGGTGGCCGCTGTGGCGGGGGAGACCATCGCCCGGTTTATCCGCTTGGCCCGCGAGCGGCGGCTGGAATTTGAAGAGGGGGGCGGGGGAGCGTACGGCCGGGTAAGGGCGTCCTCCGGAGGCGCGGATTGAGAAAGGGACTTCTATTTTCCCCTTGTTCGTCATAGAAATAGAATGGACAAGGGGGAGGTTCCTATGAAGGCGAAGCGGAAAAACCTCGGGGACACGCTCAAGCTCCACGTGAGGAATCAGATGTCCCTCTACCTGTTCATCACCGTGCTGTTTATGATGGGGGTCGTGTTCGGGGCGGTGGTGGTCAACACCCTTTCACCCGCCCAGAAGGAGGGCTTGCTGGAGTATTTGGGATATTTTTTCCGAGGCTTGGAGCAGAATACCATCGCCGAGCCGCAGATCGCGTTTCAGCATTCCATGGGGGACCATCTGAGGAACCTGGGGCTGATGTGGATGCTCGGCCTTTCCATCATCGGCATTCCCCTCATCCTCATCTTGATCTTTTTAAAAGGGTTGGTGATCGGTTTTACGGTCGGTTTTCTGGTCAGCCAGCTCTCCTGGCGGGGATTATGGTTTGCCTTTTTGTCGGTGGTTCCCCAGAATTTGCTGGTGGTTCCCGCCATGATCATCATGGCGGTCTCCGGAATCCATTTTTCCCTCCTGCTGGTGAGAAACCGGCTGATTTCCCGACGGGGAAGCATTTATCCGGAGTTTCTCGCCTATTCCGGCCTGGTGATGGCGATGGCGGTGGTGTTGGTGTTTGCCTCCCTCTTTGAAGCGTATCTGTCGCCGGTTTTGATGCGGATGGCCGTTCCTTCGGTGGGGATGCTGAATTGACCCGGATGTGCGGAAGAGGGTGCAAAAAAGGGGAACAAATGTATTTTATAATCATTATTAATTGATATTGATTATTATCTGTTTGACTTCCCCCCCGTCTCTCCAATATAATGGTGACAAGAAAGGCCGGGGGGGTTGCCTGTGGAGGATCGGGTCAATCAAATCAAGCAACAGTTATCCGCCCATAACTACAAATTGACCCCCCAACGGGAAGCGACGGTCCGCGTGTTGTTGGAGAACGAAGAGAAACACCTCAGCGCGGAAGATGTCTACCTGTTGGTGAAGGGGAAGTCGCCGGAAATCGGATTGGCCACTGTCTACCGGACCCTGGAGCTTTTGAGCGATTTGCAGATCATCCACAAGCTCAACTTCGGTGACGGGGTTACGCGGTATGAATTTCGCGCAGAGGGTGCCGAACATCATCACCACCATCTGTATTGCCTGAACTGCGGTGCGGTGGATGAAATCATGGAGGACCTGCTGGGTCCCATCGAGGAAAAAGTGGAGAAGGAGTTCGACTTTCAGATCATCGACCATCGGCTCACATTCCACGGGATCTGCCACCGGTGCAAGGGACAGGTGAAGGATCCCAAAAAATTGGTAGGATCAAAGGTGACGTGAGGTCTCAAGCGATCTCACGTTATTTTGTGGTGTATGATCGGCGGAATGAAAGTGGTATGATAATAGGCGGAGAATTGATCCATGCACTGTTTTTAAGGAGGCGAGCCCCTTGATTATCGGTGTTCCCAAGGAGATCAAAGACAATGAAAACCGGGTGGCCATCTCTCCGGCGGGCGTCGATGCCCTCGTGGAAGCGGGTCACGAAGTCCTGATTGAATCGGGGGCGGGGGAAGGAAGCGGTTTCCCCGATGAGGCGTTTGTCGAACACGGGGCCAAAATTGCCCGGAGCGCCGAGGATGTGTGGTCCTCCGCCGACATGGTGCTGAAGGTGAAGGAGCCGCAGCCGAGCGAGTACCGCTTCTTTCGCGAAGATCTGATCCTGTTCACCTATTTGCATTTGGCCGCGGAACCGGAACTGACGCGCGCGCTGATGGAGAGCAAGGTGACGGCGATCGCCTATGAGACCATCCAGCTGGAGAACGGCTCCCTGCCCCTGCTCACCCCGATGAGCGAAGTGGCCGGGCGGATGTCGGTCCAAATCGGGGCGCAACTTTTGGAAAAGCCCAAGGGCGGAAAAGGAGTGCTTCTCGGAGGCGTTCCCGGGGTGCTGCCGGGGAAGGTGGTGATCATCGGCGGCGGGACGGTCGGAACCAATGCGGCCAAAATGGCCCTGGGCCTGGGAGCCGATGTGACGATTCTGGACGTCAATCCCGACCGGCTGCGGGAATTGGACGACATTTTCCGCGGACAGGTGCGGACGCTGATGTCCAACAGCTACAATATCGGACAGGCCGTAAAGCAGGCCGACCTGCTGATCGGAGCGGTCTTGGTTCCCGGCCGGAGGGCGCCGCGCCTGGTGACGGAAGAGATGGTCAAATCCATGTCTCCGGGGTCGGTGATTGTGGACGTGGCGATCGACCAGGGCGGGTCGATCGAGACGATCGACCGGGTGACCACCCACAGCAATCCCACCATCGTGAAACACGGGGTGGTCCATTACGCCGTGGCCAACATCCCCGGAGCGGTGCCGCGCACATCCACCCTGGCCTTGACCCACGTGACCGTGCCCTATGCCGTTCAGATCGCCAACAAGGGTGTGGAAAAGGCGGCGAAGGAAAACCGCGCCCTGGCGCTGGGGGTCAACGTAATGAAGGGGCACGTCACCCATCAGGCGGTGGCCGAAAGTTTGTCCCTCCCTTACGTGCCGCTGAGCGATGTGCTGGGCAATCCCGTCATGGGATGAGGTTTTCCACCGGAAAAATGTAAGGGCTTTTATCGGGGAGAGGGGAGTTTGAGCGGAATAAACACGGCAAGCCATCCCATACGATGGTAACAGGACATCGGAAGGGACGATCCGCATGATCGTGTCGCTCAGGCGCTTGGTGGAATGGATCAAATTCTTGATCCTGTTTGTATTGTTCACGATCCTCGTGTATCAGGTGCTTGCCTTGTTTTCCGATTGGCTCCAGCCCCGATATCCTTACCGGGAGCCGGCGGGGAGGGCCGTCAAGGTCTTTGCTCCCGCTTCCCCCGGCGGTCCCGATCCCGCTTCGGTGGACATCGGGGAACGCCTTCTCCTCTACTTTCGCATCGGAGAATAAGCCCGCCCCGAAAAAAGGAGGCGGGCCTTCTCCTTATAGGAGCTTTCGGAAGCAGCGCGAAGGGACGGTCTTGATCGATCGGGAGGGATCCGTATGAAGGAAAAGATTGAACAAGCTGCGGCGATGATCAGGAAGCAGTCGTCCATTCATCCGCGGATCGGTCTCATTCTCGGTTCGGGATTGGGGGTTTTGGCGGATGAAATCGAAGAGGCAGTCGTCATTCCCTATGCGAAGATTCCCCATTTTCCCGTTTCCACGGTGGAGGGACATGCGGGACGGCTGGTGCTCGGCCGGCTGGAAGGTCAGGCGGTTGTGGCGATGCAGGGGCGCTTTCACCTGTATGAGGGGTATTCCCTTGAAGAGGTCACTTTCCCGATCCGGGTGATGAAGCGGTTGGGCGTGGAAACCGTTCTGATCACCAATGCGGCGGGTGGAATCAATGAATCCTTCCAGGCGGGGGATTTGATGCTGATCCGGGATCACATCAACTTCATGTTCCGCAACCCGCTGGTCGGACCCAACGATCCCGAGCTGGGGGACCGCTTTCCGGACATGACGGAGGCTTATGATGCGGATCTCCGTCGGTTGGCCAAAAAGGTGGCCGAAAAACTGGGCATTGATCTGAAGGAGGGCGTTTACGCGGCGATGCTGGGTCCCTCCTACGAAACGCCGGCGGAAATCCGCATGTTGCGCACCGTCGGCGGGGATGCCGTCGGCATGTCGACGGTGCCCGAAGTGATCGTCGCCCGCCACGCGGGGATCCGCGTTCTCGGCCTCTCCTGCATCGCCAACATGGCGGCGGGGATCCTGCCGCAGCCTTTGAGCCATGAAGAAGTGATGGAAACGGCGGAGCGGGTGAAGGAAACGTTTCTTCGCCTGGTGAAGGGGATTCTGCGGGAACTACCCGGAGAGGGAGAATAATGCCCGGCCGGAGGAAACAGTGCGGAGGACCGTTCATAGGTCCTCCTTTTTGCGTATTGTCCTATGGCCGCAGTTTCCGATTTTTTCGCAATCGAAGACATTTTGATCCATTTATGGTAACATGATTGTCGAAAACTTTTTTGAACCGGGGAGGATTTCATGAAAGCGCTCATCATCTTTATTTCTTTATTGTTGGTGATTCTTTTTCTCATCAAGGCTGTTGTCCTGTTTTTCAGGTACCGGAGGACGCCGAAGGATGAATGGGGAAAACTCCACCCCGAATTTTACAAGTGGATGGCCGTCGCCTTTTTGGGCATGGGGCTGATGGAATTGGTGGATTTGTCGGAAGGAGACGGAAGTGTTTTCAGCGCCGTCATTAAACTGCTCTTGTTCGCGACGCTGCTTTTCGAATCCCGGCGGCGCAGGCGCCTGCTGGAAAAGGATCGCGAGTCCCTTTGACGCGGGGGAGGGCGCGGCCCCCCGCTTTTTTTGTCCAAGAGATGAAACAGGGCCTCTTCACAAGCCGAGATGGACGGCGAAGGTTCCGCGGAAAGGGGATCTTTTCGCTCGGGGACAACTGATGCGTTTCCCGCAGGTCTTTTGTTCGCCGCGGCGGGTTTGCCGCAGGGAGCTGTCATAATTCTCCTGTTCCGGGACAGACTAGGGGTAGTCCTGGATAGGAGGGAACGTCGATGCGTCCGCGTTTGTGCATTTCCTTGCTCGTCGGGTGCCTTTTTTTCGCGATGGGAATTCCGGCGGGATTTGCCGGGGAGCGGGATCTCGCGCCGGATGCCCGGTCTGCCGTGTTGATCGATGAAGACACGGGAACCGTGCTGTTCGAGAAAAACAGCCGCGACAAGTTGCCGCCCGCCAGCATCACCAAAATCATGACGATGCTGCTGGTGATGGAGGATCTGGATGCGGGGAAGATCAGACTGGATGAAAAGGTGCGTGTCAGCGAGCATGCCGCCTCGATGGGAGGATCGCAAATTTTCCTCGAACCCGGGGAACAGATGACGGTCCGGGATCTCCTGAAGGCGGTGGCGATCGCGTCGGCCAACGATGCTTCGGTGGCGTTGGCGGAACACCTCGCCGGAACGGAGGAGGCTTTTGTGGAACGGATGAATCAGCGGGCAAAGGAATTGGGGATGACGGACACCCGCTTTCAAAATGCCACCGGGCTTTCGGAGCCGGAACACGTGACGTCCGCCAGGGATATCGCCATCATGTCCCGGGAGTTGCTGAAGCATCCGGAGATTACGGGCTATACCCGGATTTATCAGGATTATCTGCGAAAGGACACGAAAAAACCCTTTTGGCTTGTGAACACCAACCGGCTGGTTCGCTTTTATCCGGGCGTGGACGGTTTGAAAACGGGTTATACTTCGGAGGCGAAGTATTGCCTTTCCGCCACGGCGAAGCGGGGAAATTTCCGGGTGATCGCCGTGGTGATGGGAGAGCCGGATCCCAAGACGAGAAACCGGGATATCTCCCGCATGTTGGATTTCGCTTTCAGCCGGTACACCAATCACGTGGTGTACAAGAAAGGGGATCTCATCGGCGAGGTTCGGGTCAGCGGGGGGGACCCCCACAGGCTGGCGGTGCGCTCGCCGCAGCAATTGAGCATCCTGATGAAAAAGGGAGAAAGGGCGGGAGAATATAAAAGAAAGGTCCTTTGGGAGAATCTGAAGGCGCCCGTCCGCCAGGGACAGAAATTGGGGACCGTTCTCATTGAAAAGGACGGGAAGAAAGTGGCCGAAATGGAAATCCAAAGCCCGAGGGAGATTCCGCGGGCGGGCCTTTGGACCACGATCAAGCGGGTGACGAAAGGGGTTCTCTTTTTTCCGGAAGATGCCAGGGCGCCCGAGGAGGAACGGGCGGGCTGACGCGGCGCTTAAAGGGTGCAGGGGGCGAAGATCCGCCCCCTGCGCCTTTTTCGGCGGGAAAAGGCGTTTCTTTGGCGCGGCGCTTTTTTACGCGGGATGAAATATTCCCCGGTGAGCCCTCCGAGACGCGCCTGCCCGGCGCAAAGGAATTCTTCACGGATCCGCAGCGTTATTATATATTATATTTGAAATAATCCATACATTCAAAATTGATTGTGCCTCCTCGGTCAAGCGAATCCGGAAGGACAGGAGGGAAAAGGGTGGGGGATTTCCGGAAGAAAAGCTTTTGGATGGAAAGTCTGGGAGCATATCGAGGGCGCCCGCCCCTGGACGGGAGCACCCGGGCGGACGTCTTAATCATCGGAGCGGGATTTACGGGGTTGTCCACGGCGATTCACCTGAAGGAGAAAAGGCCCTCCCTAAAGGTCCTCGTGTTGGAATCGGACGTGGTCGGTTTCGGCGCGAGCGGGCGAAACGGCGGGTTCTCGATGCGGCTGTTCGGGATCACGATGGAGCTGACCGCCATGCGTTACGGCAGGGAAAAGACAAAGGAAGCGGATCGGTATATGGTGAAGGCGGTCGACCACCTGGAACGAATGGTTCAAAAGTATCGGATCGAGTGCGACTATGTGCGCCACGGAATGATGACCGTAGCCGCCAATCCCCGGCAACTGAAGCATCTGGAAAAGGAGATGCGCCTCGCCGAAGAACTGGGGATCAAGGGACTTCGGTGGCTGACTGCGGAGGAAGCCCGGGCGTTGGTTGACTCTCCCACCTATCTGGGGGCTCGTTTTGATGAACATTGCGCGTTGGTCCATCCGGTCAAACTGGTCCGCGGATTGGCCGATGCGGCGGAACGGCTGGGGGTGGACATCCGCGAGCGGACCCGGGTCCTCGATATTCGACCGGACAAGTCCGAGGTGCACACCGATCGGGGGATCGTCCGGGCCGATTCGATCGTGATCGCCACCAACGCCTTTTCCGGCCTTTTTTCCCCGTTGCGGGCGAAACAGCTCCCCGTTTACACGTATATCGCTCTGACCGAACCGCTGTCCGCCGGGCAACTGAAAAGTTTGGGGTGGGAAAGGCGCATCGGGATTGAAGATGCCCGCAATCTGCTGCATTATTACCGCCTGACGCCGGACAACCGGCTGCTCTTCGGGGGAAGCGACGCAATTTATTATTACGGAGGTCCCCTTGACCGGGACCGAAACGAGCTCATTTTTGCCCGTCTGAAGCGGGCTGTCGCCGAAACTTTCCCGCAGCTCCAAGGCATCCGTTTCACCCATCATTGGGGCGGTCCCATCTCCGCCACGCTGGATCTCGTGCCGGTGATCGGACGGATTCGGCCAAACGTTTGGTACAGCGTGGGCTGTATGGGGCACGGGGTTTCCCTGACCAACTACAACGGATTGACGATCGCCGAGCTCCTGTTGGGGGAGGAATCGGAACGGACGGACTTTTTCATCGTGGGTCGCCGCGTCACTCCCCTTCCGCCGGAGCCTTTCCGCTTCCTGCTGGCCGAAGCGATCCTCCGGTTTTTCCGCTATGGGGACCGGAAGGGAATGAGGGCCGGCAAAACGTGAGAAGTCATGTGGTCTGCGTCCCGTCCGGCCTTTTGGCGCCGCTTCCCGGCCCCTTTGACTTCCGCCCGCCTTTCTGACCGATCCGATCGGCGGTCGGCGGGAAACGGAGAACATCGCCTTGCAGAGGTCCCGGCTTCCTTTTCCGCCGCTTCGCCCTTGCCGGCGAAAAGGAGATTTTCAGATAAAAAGGGACTTCTCCCGACAGGAGCGTCCCGATTTTTCTGTTCTTTTGTCGGAGGGAAGGAAGCGGGCAAAAATCCGTAGAAGTTCCAAGGTAAAAGAGCGGGGAGGGAATGTCATGGGCTTGTCGGTGGAAGTGACGGATTCCCGAAATGTGCTCGTGGTCCGATTGGCCGGAGAATTGGACCACCACACGGCGGAGAAGGTGCGAAACGAGATTGACGAAAAGCTGACGACGGGGTTGTACACGAATCTGGTCTTCAACCTGTCGGGGCTCACCTTTATGGACAGTTCCGGGTTGGGCGTTCTTCTGGGTCGATACAAGCGCGTTTCCCAGCTGGGGGGAAATATGATCCTCTGCGCGGTGAATCCCTCGATATACCGGTTGATGGAGCTTTCGGGGCTGTTCAAGATCCTGCCCATCTACCAAAGCGAGCAGTCGGCCTTGCAAGCCTGCGGGGTGACACTATGAAGAAGGTACATAGCAATTACATGGAGCTGAAGTTTCCCAGCCGGTCGGAAAACGAATCCTTCGCCCGGGTGGCCGTCGCTTCCTTCGTTTCTCAACTGGATCCGACGATGGAAGAGCTGACGGACATCAAGACGGTGGTGTCGGAAGCGGTCACGAATGCGGTCATTCACGGCTACGAAGAGAGAGAGGATGGCATCATCACCATCCGCACGGAAATCGAGGGTTCCCGCGTTTTCATCGAAATACGGGACGAAGGCGTGGGAATCCGCGACATCGACCAGGCTCGGCAGCCCCTGTTCACGTCGAAACCCGAACTGGAGCGCTCCGGAATGGGCTTTACCATCATGGAGAACTTCATGGATGAGGTGGAGATCATCTCCGAGCCCGGCCGGGGAACCACCGTCCGAATGGTGAAAAACCTGAAAACCCCCCATCGGACGATGGCCAACTGAGGGAGCCGACCATGGATTCCGATGTTCGCAATTCCCGACACGCCCATTTGCCGGACGAGGAAGTGCGCCGACTGATCGAAGCGAGCCAAAGGGGGGATGAAGAGGCGCGCAACCGGTTGGTCCGGCACAACATTCGCCTGGTTTGGTCGGTGGTTCAGCGGTTTCTCAACCGGGGCTACGAAGCGGAGGATCTCTTTCAGATCGGGTGTATCGGCCTGCTGAAGGCCGTGGACAAGTTTGATCTTTCTTACGATGTGAAATTTTCCACCTATGCGGTTCCGATGATCATCGGGGAGATTCAGCGGTTCCTCCGGGACGACGGCATGGTGAAGGTGAGCCGTTCCCTGAAGGAGCTGGCCAACCGGATCCGGAAGGTGAAGGATGATCTCACCAAGGAGTTGGGCAGGGTGCCGACGGTGAGCGAGATCGCCGCCGAGATGGGGGTTTCGCCGGAAGAGATCGTTTTTGCCCAGGAGGCGAACCGGACGCCGGCCTCCATCCACGAGACGGTCTATGAAAACGACGGAGATCCCATCACGCTGATGGATCAGATCGCGGACGATTCGGAGGAGGCGTGGTTTGATAAAATCACCCTGAATGAGGCGATCAACCGGTTGAGCAAACGGGAGCGGCTGATCGTTTATCTGCGCTTTTTCAAGGATCAGACCCAATCCGAAGTGGCCGAGCGGCTGGGCATTTCCCAGGTCCAGGTTTCCCGGCTGGAAAAGAAGATCATCCAAAAGATCCGTCAGGAGTTGGACCCGCCTCCATCACCCTGAAATTCTTTCAAAGACCCGTCCGCCGAAATGTTTCGGCGGACGGGTCTTTCTTTTCGTCGCCGCCCCCGTCTTCCGAATGGGGAGCAGGGCCGAAAACCATATTAATCCTAGAGGCGACAGGAAGGAGCGGGTGCGATTGCAACCCGGGATGGTTTATCTGCGGTTGAAAAAGAAAGTCCGGATTTCTCCGGGTCAGAGGATCCGCCTTGGAGATATCGCCCAGGTGCTGGCAGATGAGGAGGCGATGCCGCTCGTCCAACTGGAAGTGCATCACCACACTTCGCCTCGGGACGGCAACCTGGTTGTCATCGACGTGATGGATGTGATTGAGCGGATTCGGAGGGCTTATCCCGGGCTGGATGTCCGCAGCGTCGGCCCCGCCCAGACCATCATCGAAACGGAAGAGCGACGACGCCTTCCCTCCGCCGTTTCGGTGGCGCTGATCTGGCTTCTGTTGTTCGTGGGCTCCGGGTTGGCCCTCATGAATTTTCACACGGATGTGAGCATGAAGTCCGTTCACCAGCGCATTCATTATCTGGTCACCGGAAAACACGAAGCGCGTCCCCTGATCCTTCAGATCCCCTATTCCCTGGGAATCGGCGTCGGCATGATTTTGTTTTTCAACCACCTGTTCAAACGGCGGTTCAACGACGAACCCAGCCCTCTCGAGCTGGAGATGTATTTGTACGAGGAAAACCTGAATCAATATGTGATCGATCATGAGAAATCCAAAAAACCGCCGGATGGCCCGTGATCCTGGAGTGGATTGTGCCGGCCTTCATCGGATTGGCCGGGGGACTGGCGGTGGGAAGCGGTTTTGTGGCCTTCATCACGGTGTTGGACATCGTTCCCCGCCTGGCGCAGATGTCCAGGACCGGAGGGAAGATCCACCTGTACGAGCATGCGCTCGTCGCCGGGGCCGTCGTCTCCACCTGGGCGGACTTTTTTGATTGGACCGGTCACCTGTCCGGCTGGTGGTCCGCCCCCCTGGGCCTGTTTGCGGGATGCTTCGTCGGCTTGCTGGCGGCGGCGCTGACGGAGGTCCTCAATGTGCTGCCCATCTTGGCGAAGCGGGTGCGGATGCGGCACGCCGTCCTGCATCTGTTGATGGCCATGGTTTTCGGAAAAGTGGCGGGCTCGCTGTTTCAGTGGATCCTTTTTGACGTCGCGGGGAGGTAGGGCCGTGAAGCGGAAAGTGATTCTGATCACCGATGGGGACCGCGTGGCCCGTGAGGCGGTGGAGGAAGTGGCCAGGCAGGTGGGAGGGAGGGCCATTTCCGCCTCGGCGGGC
Organism: Planifilum fulgidum; assembly: GCF_900113175.1. Lineage (NCBI taxonomy): Bacteria > Bacillati > Bacillota > Bacilli > Caryophanales > Thermoactinomycetaceae > Planifilum > Planifilum fulgidum. The sequence goes on from NZ_FOOK01000004.1 coordinate 63,523, forward strand.
AATCCCACCCCCCTCACCGGCGAGCAGTTGGTGGAGCTCATCCTGCAGGCCAAGCATGATCCCGTTCTGGTCATGTTTGATGATTGCGGGTCCGGCGGAACGGGCCGGGGAGAACGGGCGATGGAGTATGTGGCGAACCACCCCGATGTGGAAGTGCTTGGGGCGGTGGCGGTGGCTTCCAACCAACGCAGAGGGGAAAGGGTCCCTGTGGACATTCTGCTGGACCGGGAAGGGAATCAGGTGGTTCACGGCGTCGACAAAAACGGCTTGGAGGTGAAGGGGGAGCCGCCCGTCATCTGGGGGGACACCGTTGAAGCGTTGAACCGGATTTCCGTTCCCATCATCGTCGGAATCGGCGATGTCGGGAAAATGGACCGGTTCGACGACGTGAAGAGGGGGGCGCCGGTCACCCGGAAGGCGGTGGAGCTGATTTTGACCTTCAGTGAAAAAAACCGCAAATAGAGGGTCTTTTCCCGCAAGTTGCCGGGGCGGCGATTCTATTGCAGATCTACTTAAGAAGACGGACATTTCCATAAATTGTGTATTGAAAAAACATACCATTCAATCTACGATAAAGGCAGAATGTAATAATTAGTTATCAAATAGTGATAATTGAGAGGTGTCGCAATGGAAAGGATCAGGGCAGCCCGCGGTTCCGCCCTTCGCTGCAAGGGGTGGAGACAAGAGGCGTTGCTTCGGATGCTGGAGAATGTGCTGGAGAACGGCGAGAATCAGCGGGAACTGGTGGTTTATGCCGCGCTGGCCAAAGCGGCGCGGGACTGGAAGTCGTATCATGCCATCGTTGAAAGTCTGAAAATTCTCAACGAAGATGAAACGCTTGTGATCCAGTCCGGCAAACCGATCGGCATTTTCAAAACGCATGCGTTTGCCCCGATCGTGATCATGGCGAATTGCAACCTCGTCGGAAAATGGGCGGACAGCGAGCATTTCTATCAGCTGCAGGAAAAAGGGTTGATCATGTGGGGCGGTCTTACGGCGGCGGCATGGCAGTACATCGGGTCGCAAGGGGTGATCCAGGGCACCTACGAAATCTTTTCCGCCATCGCCAGAAAGCATTTTGGCGGCAGTCTGGCGGGACGCTTCATTCTGACCGCCGGTTTGGGCGGAATGGGGGGCGCGCAGCCGTTGGCCGGCGTGATGGCAAACGCGGCGATCCTCTGTGTGGAGGTGGATGAGGCGCGCATTGACAAGCGGATGAGGGTCGGTTATCTGCAGCGGAAAACCGCCGATCTCGATGAAGCGCTGGCGTGGATCGGCGAAGCCAAGGAGAAGAATGAAAGCGTTTCCGTCGGCCTGCTGGGCAATGCTTCCGAGATTTATCCGGAAATCCTTGGCAGGGGAATCGTCCCGGACATCGTCACCGACCAAACCGCCGCCCACGATCTTCTCTACGGTTACGTCCCGGCGGGTTACAGCCTGGAAGACGTTCAACGGATGCGAAGGGAGAACCCGGAGAAACTGCAGGCCGACGCGGGGGCTTCCATCGCCCGTGAAGTGGAGGCGATGCTGGAGTTTAAGCGGCGCGGTTCGATCGTGTTTGACAACGGGAACAACATTCGGACGCAGGCTTTCCGCCACGGCGTGAAGGATGCCTTTGACATCGAAATCTTCACGGAGGCGTTTTTGCGACCGCTTTTCTGCAGGGCGATCGGTCCCTTCCGCTGGGTTGCCCTCTCCGGAGATCCGGAAGACATTCGAAGGATCGATGAGATGATCCTTCGGGAGTTTCCCGACAATGAGATAGCGGTCAACTGGATCCGCCTGGCCGGAAAATATGTGCCCTTTGAAGGGCTGCCGGCGCGCATCGGCTGGTTCGGTCACGGGGAGCGGACCCGACTGGCCCTGGAGGTCAATCGAATGGTGCGCGAGGGCAGGCTGAGCGGCCCCATCGCGTTTTCCCGTGATCACCTGGATGCCGGCGCGATGACCCACCCCAACATCATGACCGAGCGGATGAAGGACGGGAGCGATGCGATCGCCGATTGGCCGCTGTTGAACGGGATGCTCAACTGCTGTTCGATGGCGGATCTGGTGGCGATCCACTCCGGGGGCGGGGGATACGCGGGGTACATGACCAGCGCCGGCGTGACGGTCGTGGCCGACGGCACTCCGGAGGCGGACATCCGCTTGAAACACGCGCTGGACAACGACACGGGCATCGGAGTGTTGCGCTATGCCGATGCCGGTTACGAAGAAGCGCTGGATGAAGTGCGCAAAAAGGGCCTTCGCCGGGTGTTGACCTGACACATCAAATTCTGTATGGGAAGGGGAACGTTCATGAGAGTATTGACCAAGGACGATGTCATCGCGGCAGTGAAGGGGGGCTCGGTATTTGCTTCCGGCGGGGGAGGCTGGGTCGATCACGGATTGGAAATCGGAGAGGCGGCCGTCACGATCGGGCAGCCGAAGTTGGTGTCGGTCGACGAGCTGCCGGATGACGCCATCATCGTCACCTGCACGGCGATCGGCGCACCCGCCGGGGACCAGTGGCAGATGCTGGGGAGCGATTATATCAAAGCGGTAAAACTCTTGATGGATCACTACGATGGCAAAGTGGTCGGGGTCATGACGCCGCAAAACGGCATGTCCAGCACAATAAACGGCTGGTTGCCCGCTGCCGCCCTCGATCTGGTGGTGGTGGACGCGACGGGAGACATCCGGGCTCATCCGACCGGAAAAATGGGATCGTTGGGCCTGTCCGGCCGCCTGGATTTTGAAACGATCCAAGTGGTGGTGGGCGGAAGGAGAGACACCGGCTCCTACCTGGAGCTCGTCGTCAAGGGAACGCCCGCAAAAACCTCCACCATCCTGCGCACGGCGGCCGATATGTCCGGCGGATTCATCGCGGCGGCGAGACATCCTCTTCCGGCCGGATACATCAAGAAACACGCCGCGATCGGCGGCGTTTCCATGGCGATCGAGCTGGGCAAAGCGATCCTGGTTGCCGAGCCCAAAGGCGCCGAGGCGGTGATGGAGGCGATCTGCGAGAAAACCCGCGGCGAAATCATCGGCAGGGGAGTCGTGGCTCACTCCACGGTCGCCTATTCCGGAGCCTTCGATATCGGAAAAGTTTATGTGGATGCGCCGGGAGGGCGTTTCACCCTGCATGTGATGAACGAATACATGGCGGTGGATGATCCCGGCGGAAACCGCGTCGCGACGTATCCGGACGTGATTACGACGCTGTCCGCGGAGACGGGGCAGCCGGTCAGCGTCGGCCATCTCAAGGAAGGGATGGAGGTTGCAATCTTCCATATCCACAAGCGTCACATTCCGATCAGCTCGGGCGTCCTCGACGCTTCCGTATATCCCGAGGTGGAACAGGCGCTGGGCATCAACATTGCCGATTATGCATTGGCGAAGTAGTGCGGTGCCCGCCCGGAGCGCGATCGCCTTCGGGCAGGCGGCCCCCGGGCTTGCGGCGGAAAAGGGGGAAGCAGGATGGAAATAGCCGAGCAAGCTTACAGGTACATTTTGGATAATCAGCAGCGCTTCGTGGAAGCGGTTCAGGATCATTTGACGTTAAGCTTTGCCGCCTTGCTGATCGGCCTTGCGATATGCATTCCGCTCGGCATCCTTTGCGCGAAAAAGCAAAGGATCGCCGGAGCGGTGATGAGCTGTGTCAATTCCCTGCGCGTGATTCCCAGCCTGGCGATTCTGGTCATCATTTTGCCGGTTTTCGGGACCGGTTTTCTCCCGGCCCTGGTGGCTTTGACCATCCTCGCCTGTCCTCCGATTTTGATCAATACCTATCTCGGATTCCGCGGAATCGATCCGGCGGTGATCGAAGCGGCTCGGGGCATGGGCATGGATGAGCGTCAGATTTTGCGAAAGGTGGAAATCCCGCTGGCCATGCCGCTGGTGATCGCCGGAAGCAAGACGGCGGCCGTGGAAGTCGTCGCGAGCGCGACGCTGGCAGCCTTCATCGGAGGAGGGGGATTGGGCACGTTTATCGTAAACGGACTCGGCATGTACAATTTTCCGATGTTGCTGGTCGGTGCGGTTCCGGTCGCCCTCTTGGCGATCTTGTCGGAAGTGTGTTTTGCAGGGATTGAACGGTTGGTCACCAGGCATCAGAGAGGCTGATTCAATTTTGAAAAATGGGGGATTCTCATGAGAAAAGCATCTTTTCTGTTGGCGCTCACTTTGGCCCTGTCGCTGCTTTTGACCGCCTGCGGCGGCGACGGGTCGGGAAAACCGGAGATCGTCGTCGGGTCGAAGAACTTCACGGAATCGCTGATTCTCGGGGAGATGTATGCCCTCGCGCTGGAAAATGCCGGGTACGAGGTGGAGCGGAAGCTGAATCTGGGGGGGACCCTGGTCGCCCACGAATCGCTGAAAAGCGGAGAGATCGACGTGTATCCCGAGTATACCGGGACGGGTCTGATCAACATCTTGCAGATGCCGCCCAAATCGGATCCGGAAGAAGTGTACGACCTCGTTTCGAAAAACTACAAAGAGAAGTTCAACCTGGTCTGGCTCGATCCTGCGGATGTCAACGATTCGCAGGGGCTCGTGACGACGCGCAAAGTGGCGGAAAAGTACGACATGTACACCATTTCCAAACTGGCGAAGCTGGCGCCGAAGCTGAGGATGGCGGCCGTGCCCGAGTTTGAGGAGCGGGAGGACGGTCTGAAGGGGTTGAAGAAAACGTACGGCGGAATGGAATTCAAAAGCATGGAACTTTATGACTACGGGGTCAAGTACCGCGTCCTGTTGAACGGCGAGGCCGATGTGACGGTCGGCTTCACCACCGACGGGGATCTGACCAACAAGGAGTTGGTGTTGCTGGAAGATGACAAGAAGTTCTGGCCCCCTTACTATGTGGCCCCGGTGATCCGGGCGGAAGTGTTGGAGAAAGATCCCGGGATCGAAAAGGTGCTGAATGCCGTTTCTGCCAAGCTCAACAATGAGATCATGCAGTCCCTCAATGCCGAAGTGGACATCAAAAAGCGGGAATACGCCGAAGTTGCGAAGGAATTTCTGCAAAAAGAGGGCATCATCTCCGGGAAATGACGGATTCTTGGCTTCCTTCCCGCGGGAGGGAGGCCAAGTCTCCTCCTCCAAAAGGGAGTTGAGCGAAGGTGAAACATTATTCCATCGTCTTTGATAAAGTGACGAAGATTTTTCCGAAGGCGTCGAGGCCCTCGGTCAATGAGGCCAGTTTGCGGATTGAAGAGGGAAGCTTCGTCACCATACTGGGCGCATCCGGCTGCGGGAAAACCACGCTGTTGAAGATGGTGAACCGCCTGTACGAACCGACATCGGGACGCATTTTCGTGCAGGGGGAAGATGTGTCCAGGATGCAGGTCACGCGGCTGCGGCGAAAGATCGGCTATGTGATCCAACAGGTCGGTTTGTTTCCGCACATGACGATCGAAGAAAACATCGCAACGGTTCCGCGCATTCTGGGCTGGGACAAAAAGCGGATCGATGAGCGGATCGACGAATTGCTGGAACTGGTCCACCTGCCGCCCGGGGAGTTTCGCAAGCGCTATCCGCGCCAGCTTTCCGGCGGACAGCAGCAGCGGGTCGGTCTGGCGCGGGCGATGGCCGGAGATCCCGCGATCATGCTGATGGATGAACCGTTCGGGGCCATCGATGCGATTACCCGGGCCAGCCTGCAGGATGAATTGATCCATATTCAAAAAAAGCTGCACAAGACGATTCTCTTCGTCACCCACGACATCGAGGAAGCGCTGAAGCTGGGGGACAAGATCGTGATCATGAACGAGGGAAAGATTCAACAGTATGACACGCCGTTTAACATCATCACAAAACCGGCCAACGAATTTGTCCGCCGGTTGGTTCACTCCGACGACGTGCTGAAGCGGCTGAGCGTCATGAAGGCGGCGAGCGTGATGACAGAGATCACCGGGCATCCTCATCCGAATGAAATCCGGGTGTCCCTGGAGGAAAATTGCAAGACGATCCTGACCCACCTGCTTCAAAGCGAACAGGATTCCGTCATCGTCGTGGACAGCAACAAGACGCCCGTGGGCCGGGTGACGCTCGAGCAGTTGAAGATTCACGGGGCGCTGAGCGGGTCCGCGTCCGCTTGCTGACACTAGGCGGGTAGGTGAGCGCCGATGTTTGACTATTTTTTCAAGTATTATGATCAGATCTTCACCCGGTTGATGGAACATTTGATGTTGACGGCGAGTGCGCTGGTTCTCGCCATGCTGTTCGCCCTGCCCGTCGGGTTTTTCCTCTCGCGGGTCAAGTGGCTGTCGATTCCGGTGCTGTCTTTCCTGGGCATCATTTATGCCATTCCCAGTCTCGCCATGTTCGCGATGTTGATCCCGCTGGTCGGGTTGGGGGTGAAATCGGCGATTATCGCGCTCGTCGCATACAGTCAGCTGATCCTTGTGCGCAACGTGATGGTCGGCTTCAGGACCGTCGATGCCGCGATCATCGAGTCCGGCAAAGGGATGGGACTCAGTCCCGCCCAACTGTTTTGGAAGATCGAACTGCCGCTGGCCATGCCGGTCATCCTGGGAGGCGTGCGGATTGCCGCCGTGTCCACGATCGGAATCGCGACCATCGCCGCATGGATCAACGCCGGGGGACTCGGGGAGCTGTTGTTTGAAGGCTTGTACCAAAATTCGACCCCCAAAATGTTATGGGGAACGCTGTTTGTCTCCCTGCTGGCGATTGTCACCAACCAGCTGCTGCTCCGGTTGGAGAAGCGCTCGTCCCTGAGGGCGAGGGGCGAATTGCCTTGAGCCGGGGGAGACGGCCGAAGGGGGATGAGGATGGCCGCACACCGGATAACGATTGACGGAAAAGGTCTTACTTTGCAACAATTGGCGTCGTTTATCGAAGATCCCTCCATCCGGGTGGCCGTATCGCCCCGCGCGATCGAAGCGGTGCAGGAGACGCGCCGCCAGGTGGAGAAATGGTTGACGGAAGAACGCAGGGTGATCTACGGGATCACCACCGGTTTGGGGAAATTGAAGGATTTTGTCGTCGATGAACGAGATCAGGAGATCTTTCAACAAAAAATTTTGTATTCCCACGCCGTGGGAATCGGCCCTTATTTTCCCGATGATGTCGTCCGCCTGGCGATGCTGCTGCGCGCAAACGTGTTGAGCCGGGGCCATTCCGGTGTGAGGCCGGAGCTGATCGAGCGGATGTTGACGTTTTTGAACGGAGGAATCATCCCGTTGCTCCCGCAAATCGGTTCCCTGGGGGTCGGCGATCTGCAGCCGATGGCCCACCTCGGCTTGTGCCTGACCGGAGCGCCGGAGGGACGGGTGCGCTTTCGGGGAGAAGAGGGAAGCGCTGAGGAGATGTTGCGGAAGGCGGGCGTTGTACCCGTCCGCTTTCCCTTGGCCGCCCGGGAGGCGCTGGCCTTGATGAGCGGCAGCACGCTGGTCTTGGCCAACGCGATCCATGCCCATCACAAGGCGAAGCAGCTGGCCCGGCTGGCCGATGTGGCGCTTGCGCTCAATCTGGAGGCGATGCGCGGGGAAGTGAGCGCCTTTGACGAGCGAATCCAACGGGCACGGGGAATCCCGGGGCAGATTGAAACGGCGCGCAACGTAAGGACGCTTTTGAAAGGAAGCGAGTGGGTCACCGAAGAGGGGAGAAGGAGACTGGGCGAAATCCGTCCCCGGGTTCAGGATGCCGTCAGTTTTCGCGCTTCTCCGCAGTTGCACGGGGCGGTCAAGGAGGTTCTCCGCTACCTGGAAACGGTCCTTTCCAGAGAAATCAACGCCTCTGCCGACAATCCCCTGATTTTCTCCGGAGAATCCGGGTACGAGAGCCTGAGCGGCGGAAATTTTCACGGGGCGATTCTGGCTTATGCGTTGGATTTCATCGGCATCGCGCTGACCGACTTGGCCGTTTTGTCCGAGCGGCGGTCGGCGAGATTGCTCGACCCGGCGGCGAGCTACGGATTGCCGGCCAACCTGGCCGGCGGCGCGGTCGGGCTCAATACGGGCTTTGCGCAGGTGCAGGCCAACGCCGTCGCGTTGGTGGGCGAGATGCGGCTGCTCGCCGCCCCCGCCAGCATCGGATCCATCCCGGCCAAGGGCAATCAGGAAGATCACAACAGCATGGCGATGGGGGCTGTGCGGAAGACGATTCAGATCATCGGCCATCTTGAGAAGGTGCTGGCGATCGAATTGCTGTGCGCGGCCCAAGCGATCGATTTGATCAAAGGAAAAATGAGCGGTTTCGCGATGGGAAACGGAACCGCCCTTGTCTATGAGCTGATCCGACGGCATGTTCCTCCGATGTGGGAAGACGCTTATGTAAAAGCGGATTTGGACAAGATGATCCGCCTGGTGGAGGAGGAAACCATTTTGTGCGAAGTGAAGCACTTGCTTGCGTGAGTGGGAGGTAACATGGGGAACGGGACGCAGACGTTGGCACGGGCTTTGGACATATTGTTTGCCTTGGCGGAGGCGGAATCCACCCTTTCCGTCAGTGAAATCGCGGAAAGGGTCTCGATTCCGGAAAGCACCACCTACCGCCTGCTTCAGACGCTGGAACAAAACGGGGTCGTGGAAAGGCGGGCAAAAGGGCAGATCGGTCTTGGACTTCGCATCCTGGATTTGGCGAGGAGTTTGTACCAGCAGATCGATCGCGAATTGTACGTCATCGCCCGCCCGGTCATGGAATCCATCACCGAGAAAACCGATGAGACCACGATTTTGACGGTTCGCACGGGAACCAATGTGATTTGCATTCAACAGGTGGAGAGCCGCCGCCTGATTCGTTTCGCCATTGAAAACGGAAGGATCCTGCCCCTTCACCTGGGCGCTTCGGGAAAAGCCATCCTGGCTTACGAGACCGAACGGGTGTTGGATCAGGTGCTGAAGCGGATGGAAGATCCCCGACAGAAGGAGGCGTTGCTGGAAAATTTGGAACGGATTCGGCGGCAGGGCTACTGTTTGACGGTGGGGGAGGTCGATCCGGACGTGTTTGGCATCGCTGCCCCCATCTTTGACGGGTATCGGCGGGTTGTGGCCAGTCTGACCATCGCCGGTCCGTCGGAACGGTTGCATCCCGGGACGGGTGAAATGATGATCCGGTCCGTGGTGGAGGCAACCCGGGAGATTTCGCGGAAGCTGGCCAGAGTGTCCGCGGTGGCCATCGAATAGGGAGAGGGGATCGGATGATTTCGGAACGGTACATGTACGATTTGGTGGTCAAGGGTGACGTGGTGACGCCGAAGGAGATCGTGTACGATGGGGCCGTCGCCGTCAAGGACGGGAAAATCAGGAGGATTCTGCGGGGGCGCGAATCCCTGTCGGCGGCGAAAACGGTCGACGCCAGGGGCTGCTATATCTTGCCCGGTGCGATCGATGCGCATGTTCATTGCTACAGTTCGGCGGAAGAGGGGTTTGAGACGGCCAGCCGGTCGGCGGCGGCCGGCGGAGTGACGACGATCATTGAGATGCCCTACGACGCCACCGGGATGATCTGTACGGAGGCGCTGTTTCAGGAGAAGGCGGAAAGGCTGGAAGGCGAGTCGATCGTCGACGTGGCGCTGTTGGCCACGATTTTCAAAGAAGGGGGATTGGATGAAATCCCCAAGTTGGCGCGAGCCGGCGCCTGCGGTTTCAAAGTGTCGATGTTCAACACCGACTCTTTCCGCTTTCCCCGCATCGGCGACGGCCAACTGATGGAAGCCTTTTCCGTCATCGCCGAAACGGGCGGTCCCGTCGGCATCCACGCCGAAAATGACGAAATCGTCAGAAGGTATATCGCCAAATATGGCGGTCGGGGCCTGGAGGATCCGCGCGCCCATTGCTGGAGCAGGCCGAAGGCGGCGGAATCGACGGCCGCGGTAACGGCGATGGAACTTGCTTACTATACGGGGGTGAAGCTGCATCTTTACCATTCCACATTCCCGCGGGTGTTCGAACTGGTCCAGCATTACCGTTCCCAAGGGGTGAATGTGACGGCGGAAACGTGCACGCATTACCTGACCCTGTGCGAGGACGACATGCTGACGCTGGGAGCGAAGGCGAAAATCAATCCGCCGCTCCGTTCCAGGGCGGATGTGGAGGAGCTGTGGAAGCTGATTTCCAGAGGCTATGTGGACATGGTCACCTCCGACCACGCCCCGTGGCCGATCGAGCGAAAGCAAAGCCCCGACATTTTCCAAAACGCGTCCGGGGCGCCGGGGGTGGAAACTCTCCTCCCGCTGATGTACAGCGAGGGCGTGGCGAAAGGAAAAATCACCTTGCTCGATCTCGTTCGGCTGCTGAGCGAACGGCCGGCGGCAACTTTCGGTCTGGATTACTGCAAGGGAGCGATAGCGGCGGGCATGGACGCGGATCTGGCCGTGCTCGATCCCAGGGAGAGCTATGTCCTGGATGAAAGGGCGCTTCACTCCGGCGCCGGTTGGAGTCCCTATCACGGCAGGCCGGTGCAGGGGAAAATAGTGTACACCTTTGTCCGAGGAAAGATGGTGTATGACGGGCAGGTCATCGGTCAGCCGGGAGATGGGCGGTTCGTGAGGGCGAAGCATCACTGAAAGCGGCGGGAGTGTTTATCATGGGGGATTTTTCGCTGAAGCCCGATCCGAAGCGGATTGAAAGGGATATTGAAACGATGGCCACCTTTGTCGATCGATCGAAGCCGGGTTGGACAAGGCGGCCATTCACTCCGTGGTATGAACAGGGGAGAAACTGGCTGCGGCGGCAGATGCTCGCGTGCGGCATGGAGGTGGAGATCGACGCCGCTTCCAACCTGATCGGCAGGATCAAAGGCAGCGAGCCCCATTTGCCGCCGATCATGATCGGTTCCCATACGGATACCGTCACCGGCGGTGGCCGATTCGACGGCATCGTCGGCGTCCTGGCCGGGCTGGAGATTGCCCGGAGGCTGAAGGAAACGGGCACCGTGCTGCGCCATTCGCTGGAGGTCGTCGATTTCACCGCGGAAGAACCGAGTGAGTTCGGCATTTCCACCATCGGCAGCAGAGGCATGGTGAACAATCTGACGGAGGAGATGCTTAACCGGCGGGACATGACCGGTCTCACGCTGCGGGAAGCGATCAAAAGGGCGGGCGGCGACCCGGAGCGGATCGGGGAGCGGTCTCGAAAAAAAGGGGATGTGGCCCTGTACCTGGAGCTGCATATCGAACAGGGACCGGTGCTGGAACAAACCGACAACAAACTGGGCGTGGTGACGGGGATTGTGGGCATCCATCGTTATCGCGTGGTTGTGGAAGGAAAAGAAAACCACGCCGGCACCACGCCGATGGCGTTGCGGTCCGACGCGCTGACGGGCGCGTCGCGGCTGGTTCTGGAGTTGGAGTCCCTCTGCCGCGAACCGTTTGCCGAACCGGTCGTCGGAACCGTGGGCAAGTTGCACGTGGAGCCGAACGCAGCCAACGTGATTCCGGGCAGGGTGGTGTTTGAGCTGGAGGTGCGCTCCCTGGACACGGAACTGTTGGAGCAAATCATGCTGCGGTTCCGCAAGCGGGCGTCTGAAATCGGCGAGTCGCAAACCTTGAACATCCGCATCGACTGTTTGTCCAAATCCGAGGCGATCCGCGTGGATGAAAGGGTGCAGCGCGTGATCGCCGAAGCATGCGCGGCCACGGCGAAAACGGTTTTTCTGCCCAGCGGGGCGGGCCATGATGCCAATCAGCTGGCCAAAATCGCGCCGATCGGAATGATTTTTGTCCCCAGCAGGGACGGGAGAAGCCATTGTCCGGAAGAGTGGACGGATTATGGGGACATCGCGCTGGGAGTGGAAGCGTTGGCCCGTTCCCTTTTGAGTTTTGACCGGCTGATTTGAGGGGGATGATCGGTTTTCGGAGGTGAAGAGCGAAGAAGCCGAGCGTGAAAGCGGGGCGGCCGTGCACGCGGGCAAGCGCTTGGCAAAAGTTTTTTGGACGAAGCATTTCAAAATGAAGTATAATGTTGAGAAAGTCAAGGGAGGCATCGCCGTCCGGCCAAGCGGACGGCCTTTGTCCTGTCGGGAGAGGGAGAGACGAGGCATGCGACTGCACGGTACCGGAAGGATCAACGAAAGGGGACACCTGGAAATCGGGGGATGCGATGCGGTGGAGCTCGCGCGCCGTTTCGGAACCCCCCTGTACGTGATGGATGAAGAGCTGATTCGGGAGCAAATGCGCCGTTACGTGGCCGCCTTTCGAAAGACGGGGTTGCCCTTTCAGGTCGCATACGCCAGCAAGGCCTTTTGCACGATGGCGATGTGCCGGGTGGTGGAGGAGGAAGGGCTGCACCTGGACGTGGTTTCCGACGGCGAGCTTTACACGGCGCTCCGGGCCGGTTTTCCCCCGGAATCGATCCATTTTCACGGCAACAACAAAACCCCCTTCGAGCTGGAAATGGCCCTGGATGCGGGCATCGGTTTGTTTATCGTGGACAATTTCACCGAACTGGAGATGCTGGACCGTCTGGCCGGGGAAAAGGGGAAGCGCCCGCGAATTCTGCTCCGGGTGACGCCGGGGGTGGAGGTGAGCACCCATCAATACATCCAGACCGGCCAGGAAGATTCGCGATTCGGGTTTGGCCTGTCGGGAGGCCAGGCGGTCCGGGCGGTGAAGGAGGCGCTCCAAGCCCGCCATCTGGTTCTGGAGGGCTTTCACTGCCACATCGGTTCGCAGATCTTTGGAACCGGCGGCTACAGGTTGGCCGTCGGAAAGGTGGCGGCTTTGGCGAAGGAGGCGCGGGAGCGCTTAGGCTATCTGCCGCGCATTTTCAACGTGGGCGGTGGATTCGGCATCCGCTACGTCGAGAAGGACCGGCCCATTCCTCCGGAAGCGTTCGTGGAGGCGATCGCCGACGCCGTCCGGAAAAGCTTCGACGGCTTGCCCTTGCCCGAGATCTGGGTGGAGCCGGGCCGCAGCATCGTGGGGGAAGCCGGAACCACTTTGTACACGGTGGGAACGGTGAAGGATGTGCCGGGCATCCGCAAATATGTGTCCGTGGACGGCGGAATGACCGACAATCTCCGTCCCGCCCTGTATCAAGCCCAGTACGAAGCGATGCTCGCCAACCGGGCCCTGGAGGATCCGACGGAAACCGTCACCATCGCCGGGAAATGCTGCGAATCGGGAGATGTGTTGATATGGGATCTGAAGCTCCCCCCGGTGCGGACGGGAGACATCCTGGCCGTCAGCTGCACCGGCGCCTACACCTACTCCATGGCCAACAATTACAACCGGAACCGTCGTCCGGCGGTGGTTTTCGTGCGGAACGGGGAAGCGGATCTCGTGGTGGAGCGGGAGACCCTGGAAGATCTCGTCGGCAAGGATCGCATTCCCGGTCGTATGCGGGGGAATCCGGTGAGCGGCGGCCCCGCCCTGGAGGTGCGGTGAAAAGAGCTTTGTCAGCGCAAAAGATCACCGGCCGAAGGGCCGTTTTTGTCCACTTTGTGTCGAAGCGACCCATTGCCGCCTGATGAGGAAACTTCTGTGGTAAGATGATGGAAGGACTGGCAAAGGGGGTTCGTGACATGCGGTGGCTTCGGCCCTTTTCTCTCGCGACCGCCGCAGGTCTTTACCTGATCGTGCTCATGGGCGCTCTGGTCACCAAGACAGGCTCCGAAGACGGCTGCGGAAACACGTGGCCCTTCTGCAACGGGGAGATCTTTCCCACCTACGCCACGGTCGAGACGGTGATCGAATACAGCCACCGGATCGTTTCCGCCCTGGTCGGATTGATGGTGGTGATCCTCGCCGTCTGGGCGTGGCGCCGTTTTCGAAAAGACGGGATCGTCCGTTTTTTGGCCGTAAGCGGCGTCTTTTTCATCGTGTTTCAGGGGCTGCTCGGGGCGGCGGCCGTCGTCTGGGGCCAGTCCGATGCGGTGATGGCCCTTCATTTCGGATTCTCTCTGTTGTCCTTCGCCAGCGTGGCGCTGCTCGCCGTCTACATTTCCCAGGCGGGGCGGACGGAGGATCTAAGGTTGCGGACCGTTCCGGTCTCCCGGCGGCTGAGTTGCGCGATCTGGGGGCTCGCCGTCTACACCTATCTCGTGGTCTACACCGGGGCTTACGTGCGGCATACGGGCGCCATGATGGGGTGCGGAAATTCCTGGCCCCTCTGCGGTGAACATTTTCTCCCCGATTTCTTCACCCAGGCGGGCATCCAGTTGTTGCATCGCTACGCCTCGGGGTTGTGCCTGATTTTCACCGCTTGGCTCCTGTGGGCGATCATCCGGCTGTACCGGGAGCATCCCGGGCGGTACCGCGATTTGTACAAGGCCGGATGGGCCGCGCTTTGGCTTTTGATCCTTCAGGCCCTAAGCGGTGCGGCGGTCGTGTTCACCAACGTTCAACTGATTCTCGCTCTGTTGCATGCGACCTTCGTATGCGCCTACTTCACGGCCCTGTGCTACCTCTGCATGCGGGTCGGCCTTCCCTGGAAGGAGGAGGGTCAGCCGGAACGGATCGGCGATCCGGCGGCGTCCTTCCGCTGATCCGCGAAGGCATGGACTTTGCCCGCCCGTTGCGGTATACTCAATAAAGAAAACCGAATCGGTTCCCTTGTGAAAATCCTTCGGGGCAGGGTGGAATTCCCGACCGGCGGTGTTGGCGGCAAAGCCGCCTCAGCCCGTGACCCGCGCTTGCGGTGGATCCGGTGAGACTCCGGGGCCGACAGTGACAGTCTGGATGGGAGAAGGATGAAAGGGACGGGTCTACCCTTTTCCGCCTTTTTCCACTTCGAGGCGGGCAAGGGCTTCTTTCGCATGTTTTGAACGGATCCGTATATGTTACTCCTTTCACAAACTTTCTTTTTGGCCCCGAAGCGGGCCTTTCTTTATTTGGGCGGCCTGCGGCCGAAACTTTCGCTCAAAGGAGATGCGATAAATTTGCACGAACAGTGGATGCGATTCGCCCTGCGGTTGGCCGAGACGGGCCGGGGCCAAACGTCCCCCAATCCGATGGTGGGGGCGGTTGTCGTGAAGGGGGGAAACCTCCTCGGCTTCGGCGCCCATCTCCGGGCGGGCACGCCGCATGCCGAGGTGCACGCCTTGAACATGGCCGGGCCGGAAGCGAAGGGGGCCACCCTGTATGTCACGCTGGAGCCCTGCAACCATTACGGCCGCACCCCTCCCTGCACCGAGCGGATCATCGGCGAGGGCATCCGCCGCGTGGTGGTGGCAATGGAAGATCCCGAACCCTTTGTTTCGGGCCGGGGGATTGAGCGCCTCCGCCAAGCGGGGATCGAGGTGGTCACCGGGGTTTTGGAGGACGAAGCCAGAAGGTTGAATGAGGCCTACGTGCATCACCGCCTTCACGGCCGTCCCTTTGTGACCCTGAAGACCGCCGCCACGCTGGACGGAAAGATCGCCACGCGGACCGGAGACAGCCGGTGGGTGACCGGCGAGGAAGCCCGCCGCCATGTTCACCGCCTGCGGAGGGAGCATGACGCGGTCCTGGTGGCGATCGGAACGGTCCTGGCGGACCGGCCGCGCCTGACGGTCCGGTTGCCCGAAGGGGGGAGAAACCCGCTCCGGGTGGTGCTGGACAGCCGCCTGCGCATCCCGCTGGACACGCCGGTGACCGACGTGTCGGAAGCCCCCACCTGGGTTTTCTGCACCGAGCGGCGGGATCGGGATAAGGAAAAGCGCCTTCGGGAGCGCGGGGTGGAAGTGATTGTCGCGGGCGAAGGTCCGCGGGTGGATCTCGGCGCGGTGTTCGATGTTCTGGGCAAACGCGGAATCCTCTCCGTCCTGGCGGAGGGGGGCGGCGAATTGAACGCCGCTCTTCTCGAGGGCCGGTGGGTGCAAAAGGCGGTGGCCTTCGTCGCTCCCAAATGGGCGGGAGGACGCGACGCCCCCTCCGCCGTCGGGGGGGTCGGCGTCGGCAAAATGGCCGACGCGATTGCCCTGCGGGATGTGTCGGTGGAGCGATTCGGGGAGGATGTATGCATCACCGGGTACCCGGTGTATCCGGAGGATCGGGGGTCGGAAGCATGTTCACAGGAATCGTAGAGGAAGTGGGGCGCATCCGGCGCATGAACCGCCGGGGCATGGCGATGGAATTGGAGATCGCCTGCCGCCGGGTGTTGGAAGGCGTTCGGACCGGCGACAGCATCGCCGTCAACGGGGTGTGCCTCACGGTGACCCGTTTCGGCGGCGAATCCTTTTCCGCCGACGTGATGCCGGAGACGATGAGCCGGACCAATCTGGGGGAACTGGGAATCGGATCCCCGGTCAATCTGGAACGGGCCCTGGCTGCCGGCGATCGGTTCGGCGGCCACTTTGTCCAGGGGCACGTGGATGGAACCGGCGTCATCGAGGCGCGCGTCCCCCATGAAAATGCCGTCCTGTTTCGGATCGGCGTGCCCGAGCGGCTGACGCGGTGGATGGTGGAGAAGGGGTCCGTCGCGGTGAACGGAATCAGCCTGACCCTGGTGGAAGTGGGGGCGCGGCACTTCACCGTCTCCGTGATTCCCCACACGCTGGAGGTCACCCAATTGCGGTCGGCGCAGGTGGGGGATCGGGTCAACATCGAATGCGACATGATCGCCAAATATGTCGCCAAGCTGCTGGGCCAAACGGAAAGCGGTCTGACGCTGCAAAAGCTGGCGCAGGAGGGATTCGTTCAGGCGCATTCCAGTGACGGGAGGCGGTAAAGAATGAGCGGTTTTCATACCATCGAAGAAGCGATTTACGAACTGATGCAGGGAAACATGGTCATCGTGGTTGACGACGAGGACCGGGAAAACGAAGGGGATCTGGTGGCCCTGGCGGAGAAGGCCACCCCCGAGGTGATCAATTTCATGATCACCCACGGCCGGGGGCTCGTCTGCGTGCCGATCACCGAGGAGCGCGCCCGGGAGCTGGATCTCCCGCCGATGGTTCACCACAACACCGACTACCACGGAACTGCCTTCACCGTCTCCGTGGACCACATCAGCACGACCACGGGGATCTCCGCCCACGAGAGGTCGCAGACGGTTCGCGCCCTGATCGATCCCAAGGCCCGTCCGCAGGATTTCCGCCGACCGGGACACATTTTCCCGCTGATCGCCAAGAAAGGCGGCGTCCTGAGGAGGGCGGGGCACACCGAGGCGGCCGTCGATCTGGCCCGGATGTGCGGGGCTTATCCGGCGGCGGTCATTTGCGAGATCATCCAGGAAGACGGAACGATGGCCCGGGTTCCCCAACTGATGGAGATCGCCAAGAAGCATGACCTGAAGATCATTACCATCCAAGATCTGATCCGCTATCGGAACCGGAAGGAAAAATTGGTCCGACGGGTTGCGTCGGTCCATCTTCCGACGGATTTCGGCGATTTTACGGCGATCGGTTACGCCAACGATGTGGACGACAAGGAGCACATCGCCCTGGTCAAGGGGGAGATCGATCCGGAAAAACCGGTGATGGTCCGGGTTCACTCGGAATGTTTGACCGGCGATGTGTTCGGTTCCCATCGCTGCGATTGCGGGCCGCAGCTGCACGCGGCCCTGTCCCAGATCAGCCGGGAGGGGACGGGGGTTCTCCTCTACATGCGGCAGGAGGGCAGAGGGATCGGCCTCCTCAACAAGCTGAAGGCGTACGAGCTGCAAGAGAAAGGCTTGGATACCGTCGAAGCCAATTTGAAACTGGGCTTCCGCCCGGATCTCCGGGATTACGGAATCGGGGCGCAAATTCTGAGGGATTTGGGGGTGCGCAAAATGCGCCTTTTGACCAACAACCCCCGCAAAATCGCCGGCTTGAAGGGGTACGGCCTGGAGATCGTCGAAGTGTTGCCGATCCAGATGCCGCCCAATGAGGACAATTTCCATTATCTGCGGACAAAGAAGACCAAGTTGGGACACATGCTCAACCTTTGACAGGAAAGGGGATTTTCGGTGGCGAAGGTATATGAAGGGAAATTGATCGGTCAGGGGCTCCGCTTTGGCATCGTCGTCAGCCGATTTAACGAATTCATCACCGGCAAGTTGCTGTCGGGGGCGCAGGATGCCCTCAATCGCCACGGGGTTTCCGAAGACGCGGTGGAGATCGCGTGGGTTCCGGGAGCCTTTGAAATTCCTCTCGTGGCCGACCGGATGGCCGCGTCCGGCCGCTACGACGCGGTGATTGCCCTGGGGGCGGTGATTCGGGGGGCGACGGCCCATTTCGACTACGTGGCCGGTGAAGTGGCCAAGGGGGTGTCCAGCGCCGCCCTCAAAAACGGCGTGCCGGTCATCTTCGGAGTGATCACCGTGGATACCATCGAACAGGCGATCGAGCGGGCCGGGACCAAATCGGGAAACAAGGGATGGGAGGCAGCCGTCACCGCCATCGAGATGGCCAATCTGTTGCGGGAGCTGAAGGGATAAGGGAATGGATGTCACGATCAAGCTGGAGGGCTTTGAGGGACCGCTGGATCTCCTTCTCCATCTCATCGAGCAGTCGGAGCTGGATGTCTGCGAGGTTCCCATCGCCCGCATCACGGACCAGTACATGGCGTATCTGTCGGCCATGCGGGAATGGGAACTGGAGATCGCGAGCGAGTTTTTGGTGATGGCGGCCACCCTGCTCGCGATCAAGAGCCGGATGCTTCTTCCCCGCACCGACCCGGAAGAGGCGGCGAGGCCGGATGGCGAGGAGGAGGCGGATCCCCGGGAAGAGCTGGTCGAACGGCTCTTGGAGTACAAGAAATACAAGCATTTGGCCGAAGTTCTGCGGGAATTCGAATCCCGGCGAAGCCGGGTGTACACGAGGCCGCCGGCCGATCTTTCCGCCTACGCTCCGGAAGAAAACCCCGTCGGAAACCTGACTCCCGACGACCTGTTCCAGGCCTTTGTCGAGGTGTTGTCAAGCCGCAGGAAACAGCCGCCTGTCACCCGCATCGTCCGGGAGGAGATTTCCGTCGGGGACCGCATGGAGGAATTGCTCCGGCTTCTTTCGGAAAACGGCGGGACGATCCGCTTTTCCCGCCTTCTCCACCAACGGGCCACCCGGGAGCAGATCGTCACCACCTTTCTCGCCCTGTTGGAACTGATGAAGATGAAACGGGTGGTCTGTCGCCAGGAGCAGTTGTTCGGTGAGATCATCATCATAGCCGTCGGAGAGAAGGGGGAAGGGCTTCATTGAACGAACGCGAGATGCGGGCGGTGATCGAAGGCCTCCTGTTCGCCGCGGGGGATGAAGGGCTTCATCCGCGGGAACTGGCGGAAATTCTCGAAGTGGATGTTCACACGGTGCTGGACACGGTTCGGAGGATGCAGGAGGATTGGAAGAAAGAGGGGAGGGGGCTGCAGATCGTGGAAGTGGCCCAGGTGTTTCAGCTGACCACCTTGCCGGAGTTTGCCCCCTATTTCGAGCGAATGGCCCGCACCCCCAACCGGTCCCAACTGAGCCGGGCGGCGCTGGAGACCTTGGCCATCATCGCTTACCGCCAGCCGATCACCCGGGCGGAAATCGAGGAGATCCGCGGAGTGAAATGCGACAAGACGATCCAGTCCCTGCAGCGGAAGGGATTGGTGAAGGAGGTGGGACGGGCGGATGGGGTGGGGCGCCCCATTCTGTACGGAACGACGAAGGAATTTCTGGAGTATTTTGGTTTAAAACGCATCGAGGAACTGCCGGTGCCCGACACCTTGTTTGACTGGATGGAATGGGAGGAAAAACGGAGGGATCTCTATCTTCGGTTGGGCGTGGAGCCGAAGGAAAGGGACGAGTCGGAGAAAGCGGCCGCCTTTGCCGAAGGCGGGAAGTGAGCCTAAAAAAGCGCCTTTCCGGAACTGTGGGAAAGGCGGCTTTTTTTGTTGCATGATCCGGCCTGCCTTTGCCCAAAATATTTCTGAATCGGAAGGTGTTGGGCATGCAGGTGCTCGGATGGATTTTTTTCACACTGCTTTTCCTGTTGCTCCTCATCCCCTTTACCACATTGTCGATCCGGTTTCAGTACCGCAGGGAAGGGGACGACGATGAGCTGGGAGTGACCGTTCGCTGGATCGGGGGACTGGTTCGCTTTCACTATTCCGTTCCCCTGATAAAGAGGGAGGATGAGGGCCTTGCCGTCCGCCAAAAGTTGCAAACCGGAAAAGGGAAAACCCTCACGGGCAAGAGGCGGAGGATCACTTTGGAGACGGTGGGTCGGTATCAAAGGCGTTTTCAATCCCTCAAGAGGCGCGTGCGCGATCTCAACGACACGATTCGCCTTTTTTTGAGACATGTCACCTGCGAGCGGCTGGAATGGGCCACCACCATCGGAACGGGTGACGCCGCCGAAACGGGAGTGCTCACGGGAATGGCCTGGGCGATCAAGACGGCGCTCGTCCAAGCGGTGGGAAGGCATGTGCGGTGGGCGCGTCCCCCCGCTCTGGATGTTCGCCCGTCCTTCGGGGAAAGACGCCTTCAATCCCATCTGCTCTGCATAGTCCGGTTTCGCTTGGGGCATCTTATACTTGCCGTCACTCGCCTGTATTTAAATATGCGCAAAGGGAGTGAGGGGACATGGCGGAACACCCCCTTCAGGGCCTGATGACCACGGCGATGGAAAATCTGAAAGAGATGGTGGACGTAAATACGATCGTCGGGGATCCGGTGGAAACCCCGGACGGCAGCATCATCATTCCCATCTCCCGCGTCGGCTTCGGTTTTGCCGCCGGGGGGACCGATTTTACGCTGGACGGTCCGGACAGGCGGAAGGGACAGACGGATGAAGAGAAGCATGGCAGGGAGAAGGGGACCGAGTTTCCCTTCGGCGGGGGAAGCGGGGGAGGGGTTTCAATCACGCCGGTGGCTTTCCTCGTGGTGGGTGAAAAGGGAATCCGCCTGCTCAACCTGGACGGACAGACCCACCTCCTCGACCGTTTGATCGATTTTGCCCCGGGATTGATGGAGCGGCTGCAGGGGGCCGTCCGCGGACGGAAGCGTTCGGAAGAGCCGCGCATGGACATTTGAGGCTTTGCACGTACGGATCCAAGGGGAGGACCGATTCCCCCACGGCGGAGGAACATCGGTCCGTTTTTGCTTTTCGGCTGATCCGTCCCGTCGGTGGACGGTTTTTTTGTTTTTCATAACCGGACTGGCCCGGCATATACATGTACAAAGTACAGGCTGGGGTGGAGGATGGAATGCGTCTCACATCGATTCGCTGGATGATCGTCCTGATCCTGGTTATGACATCGGCGGTCCCTGCGGCGTCGGCGGCCGCCCCTCCCGGCCCGGAGGTGAGCGCCCGGTCGGCGGCCCTGTTGGACGCCGACTCGGGGCGGTTGTTGTATGAGAAGGATGCCCGCCGCCGCATGTCCATTGCCAGCGTGACCAAGATCATGACCGCGATTGTGGCCATCGAACACGGAAATCTGTCCGAGAAGGTGACGGTCTCTTCGCGGGCGGAGGGGGTGGAGGGATCCTCCATTTATCTTCAGGCGGGCGAGCGGATCCCCCTCGAGCATCTGTTGTACGGACTGATGCTCCGGTCCGGCAACGATGCGGCGGTGGCGATCGCCGAACATGTGGGCGGATCGGTGGAGGGCTTTGTCTATATGATGAATGAAAAGGCGGAATATCTGGGCTTGTCCGACACCCATTTCGCCAATCCCCACGGCTTGGATCATCCGGACCATTATTCGACGGCGGCCGATTTGGCCCGGCTGGCCGCCTACGCCATGAAAAATCCCGTGTTTCGGGAAATCGTGTCGACGGAAGTGAAGACCGTTCCCTGGCCGGGGGAGAAGTGGCACCGCAAATGGTACAACAAAAACAAGATGCTCCGCTTTTACCGGTGGGCGGACGGGGTGAAGACCGGTTACACCAAAAAGGCGGGGCGGACACTGGTCTCCTCGGCGACCCGGGACGGGCGGCGCCTGATCTGCGTCACTCTGAACGCGCCGGACGACTGGAATGATTCCATGCGTTTGTTTGAGTTCGGATTCCAAACGTTCTCCCCCGTTCGGTTGGTGGAAAAGGGGCAAGCCTTCGATTACGCCCGCAAGGCGGATGAGGAGGGTCGCCTGCTTCAGGCGGCGGCGGCAGCGGATTTCGTCTATCCGCTGAGTGAAGACGAACGGCAGCAGATCCGCCTGGAGCCGGTGGTGACGCATCCGCTGGACCGGGTGGGAGAGGAAGGGAAGCGGGTGGGTAATGTGCGCATCTATCTGGGGGATGAATTGATCGGGACGGTGCCCCTTTTGACGCGGTACGGGGAAGAGCCTTCGGTATGGCGCCTCTGGCCTTCCGTGTTGCAGTATGTTTTCGGCAGAGGGGGTTGAGTTTTTGGTCAATCACATCTGGTTGTGGATGATCTTGAGCGGCGTCGTGGCCGCGGCAGCCCAGGGCCGGGTGGATCTGGTGACCCGGGCGGCGCTTGCGGGGGCGAAGGAAGCGGTGGCGGTCTGCATCGGTTTGATCAGTGTGCTCGTCTTTTGGATGGGGATGATGCGGATCGCCCAGGATGCCGGTCTGCTGGAGAAACTGGCCCGAATGCTTCGCCCCGTGGTCCGTTTTTTGTTTCCGTCCGTCCCGCCGAATCACCCGGCCATGGGGTATATCCTGAGCAACATCAGCGCCAATCTGTTCGGACTGGGCAATGCGGCAACCCCCATGGGCATCAAGGCGATGGAGGAACTGAAGAAGATGAATCCCGATTCCAAAACGGCCTCCCCGGCGATGTGCACGCTGCTCGCCCTGAACACCTCCGGCTTCACCTTGATTCCCACGACCATCATCGGGCTCAGGATGAAGTACGGATCGGCGGATCCGGCGGAGATTATCGGGACCACGCTCCTGGCCACCCTGTGCTCCACCCTGGTGGCCATCCTGCTTGACCGCTGGTTCCGGGCCAGGTATTTTCGGGGCCGGGCGGAATGAAGGACCCTCGGGAGGGGTGAAGATCCTTGGAGTGGATCAACTGGATTTCCAAGCTGATGATACCGGCAATCATTGTCTTCATCCCTCTTTACGCCGCCTATTTTCGCAAGGTCCCGGTTTATGAGAGTTTCGTCGAGGGGGCGAAGGAGGGCTTTCCCACCGCGGTCCAGATCATTCCCCACTTGGTGGGGATGATGGTGGCCGTCTCCATCTTCCGGGAAACGGGGGCGATGCAGTTTTATCTGCAGCTGTTTCAGCCGATCCTTTCTTTGATCCGGTTCCCCGAAGAAGCATTTCCCCTGGCCCTGCTCCGCCCCATCTCAGGCGCCGGATCCCTGGCCTTTGTGGAGAGCGTTTTCCGCGCCCACGGCCCCGATTCATACCTGGGCAGGCTGGTGTCGACGATGCAGGGGAGCACCGACACCACCCTGTACGTGCTGACGGTGTATTTCGGCGCGGTGGGAATCCGCCGCTCCCTGTATGCGGTGAAGGTGGGACTCCTGGCCGATTTGGCCGGCTTTCTGGCATCCTGGATAATCGTGACGATGGTCTTCGGCGGCTGATTTGTCATCCCCGCCCGGATGGGCTAAGATGGGGATGAGGTGAGAGGATGGAACGGCTGCAAAAGGTCATCGCCCGGGCGGGAGTCGCTTCCCGCCGGAAGAGCGAGGAGTTGATCCTCAAGGGGCAGGTGAAGGTGAACGGGGAGACGGTCACCACGCTGGGCGTGAAGGTGGACCCGCTCCGGGACCGGATCGAAGTCCGGGGGAAGCCGATCCGTTTGCCGCGGATGCGGCTTTTTGCCTTTTACAAGCCCCGGGGGGTGATCACCAGCATGTCCGATCCCCAGGGGAGACCGGTGGTGGCCGATTATTTCCGGGCCATCCCCGAGCGGGTGTATCCGGTGGGCAGGCTGGATAGGGACACCGAAGGGCTGCTGCTCGTCACCAATGACGGGGAGCTGGCCAATCTCCTGATGCATCCCCGGTACGGGGTGGAAAAGTGCTATCGCGCCACCGTCCAGGGGGATCCCTCCGAAGAGGCGCTGGAGCGGCTGAGGCGGGGGGTCCGGCTGGAGGACGGCCTTACGGCCCCCGCCCAGGTGCGCCGGATTCGGCGGGGAAAGGAGCGCACCGTCCTGGAGCTCGTCATCCGCGAAGGTCGGAATCGGATCGTCCGCCGGATGTGCGAGGCGGTGGGCCATCCGGTCCTCCATTTGATCCGGACGCGTTTGGCCTTTATCACCCTCAAGGGCCTTTCGCCGGGGACGTACCGGGAGCTCACCCGGGAGGAGATAAAACGCCTCCGTTCATCTTTCAAACAATCTTCAAAATGATTTTTTGGTCTCTTCCCTCCCCTGCGATATAATGGATCGTAAAGGCGCCTTTTTGCCAAAATGTCCCGGCGGGAGAGGGCCGGGGCATGACGGCGCCGCAGGCAGCGGGGGGTGGAAGCGGTGGAGAACATAAAATGCGAGTGCGGGCACACCAATCCCTTCGGAACGGTATTGTGCGAGTCCTGCGGCAAGCCCCTCGATGAAAAAGACGGACAAGAAACCCAGTCGCTGGACATGCGCTACGAGGGCGCGGCCCGGCGCTCCCAGACGCGGAACCGCGCGCTGTTCGACAAGATCTGGAGTTTCTTCTCTTCGGTCAAGGTGGCGGTCGTGCTCATTCTGCTCACCTTGGCGGTTTCCATTTTAGGGACGATTCTTCCCCAGGAGCAGTACATCCCCTCGGCCCGTCCCGACGTGTATTATCCGCAGCAGTACGGGGTGGTGGGGGAGATTTATTATAAACTGGGCTTGTCCGATCTGTATTCTTCCTGGCCCTTTCGCCTGCTGATCGGCCTGATCGGGGTCTCCCTGGTGGTCTGCAGCCTGGACCGGGTGGTCCCCCTGTACCGGGCTTTGAAGAATCAGCGGGTGGTGAAGGATCCCGTCTTTCTCACGCGGCAGCGGATCCATGCCCGCAAGGAGATGACGGAGCAGGAAGGAACCGCCCTGATGGACCTGCTGGCGGAAAGGCTGTCCCGGAAGCGGTATCAGGTCCGGCGGGAAGGGGCGGCCCTGCTGGCGGAAAAGGGGCGATTCAGCCGCTGGGGGCCCTACATCAACCACGTGGGATTGATCATTTTTTTGATCGGGATTCTTTTGCTCAGGGTCCCGGGTTTTTACCTGAACGAGTTTGTGTTCGTCCGGGAAGGGGAAACCAAGCGCGTTCCCCAGACTCCCTATTATGTCAAAAACGAGGCGGCCTCCGTCGTGTTTTACGATCCGGAGGAATTGCCGAAGGATGCGGCCGGAAGCGGTCAGCCGGTCGTCAAGCAGTACGAGACAAAGGCGGTGCTGCTAGCGAAGGATCCCGAAACCGGAGAGTTGAAGCCGGTTCACCGCCAGACGATCCGGGTGAATCACCCGCTCAAGTATCAGGATGTGGAGCTGTTCCAATCCGACTTTCAAACCAAATTGAAGGGACTCGTTCTGTCCGTCCGGGACAAAAAGACGGGGAAAACCGTCGGCAGTTTCACGGTGGATCTCAACAAGCCGAAATTCCGCGAGCCCTATCGGTTGCCCGGGGGCGCCGAAGTGCGCATTTTGGAGTATTTCCCGGATTTCGCAATGGAAGAGAACCGCCCGATCACCCTTTCGGAGGAGCCCAACCGGCCGGCCTTCGTGTTTGAGCTTGTAACACCCGAGCTGAAAAAGCCGGAAAAATCCTGGGTGATCGCCGGCACGAACATGGATGAGGTTCAAAAGGAGAACCGCTACAAAATCGAACTGGAAAAAATCCAGACCGTCAACCAATCGGGACTGATCGTCCGCCAGCAGAAGGGGACGCCGATCATTTTTGCCGGCGCGGTGATTTTTGTGATCGGTTTGGCCATCGGGTTCTACTGGCAGCACCGGAGGGTTTGGATTCGCTGGAAGGAGGGCATCTTGTATCTAGGTGCCCATACCAACAAGAACTGGTTCGGGTTCAGGCGAGAGCTGGAGCAGGCCGCAGAGGGGACGGATCTTCGGCTTGTTTTTCCGACCAGCGGTAGGAGGGAAAACGGATGAATGCATGGATGGAGAACTTGCTCCTTCTCACCTTCGTCGCGTATGGGCTGGCCTCCATCGCCTTTGTCGTCGCGGTGGTCGGGAGGAAGCGGAGAAGCGGAGAGGAAAACCACGTCCGCCGGTGGGGAAGGGCCGGGATCGTGCTGACTATCGCCGGCGCCGCCGTTCAGGTGATGTTCATCATCAGCCGCTTTCTCATGGGCGGCCGTTCCATCGCCGCCAGCATGTTCGAATTTACCGCATTTTTGGCCTTTGCCCTCGTCTTGGCATTTATTTTGATCTACTATCTCTACCGCACCCCCGCCCTGGGGGCCTTCGTCCTCCCGCTGGCGGTGGTCCTACTGGCTTACGCCTCCGTTTTCCCGAAGGAAGTGCGTCCGTTGATTCCCGCCCTGCAGAGCTATTGGCTGCACATTCACGTGACGCTGGCGGCCCTCGGGGAAGGGGCCTTCGCCGTCGGATTCATCGCCGGTCTGATTTACCTGATCCGGGTCGTGGGAACCCGGCGCCAATCGGCCCATGCGCGCTTTTTGGAGCTGACGCTGGTTTTGGTGGTGTTGTTTGTCGGCTATATTCTCGTGAGTTTCCTCTTTGCCGGCCTCGGTTATGAGGCGGCCATCCAACACACGGTAAACGGCGAAACCATCCTGCAGGAGTATTCCCTCCCGCCCCTGATCGGTCCGGCTGGGGGGGAAGTGGTGAAGATGGATCCCTTCCTGGGCTTGGACCGTCCCCTGTTTGAAGCACCCTCCTGGTTGAAGGGGGAGAAGGCGGCGAGCAAGGCGAATACGATCTTCTGGTCGATCATCGCCGGGCTCATCCTGTACAGCCTGTTCCGGGCGCTGGCCCGAAAGCGGATCTGCGAAAGCCTCCATCCCCTGGTGAAGAATCTCGATCCGGAGTTGGTGGACGAAATCGCCTACCGGGCCATTGCCATCGGTTTCCCGATCTTCACCCTGGGAGGGCTGATCTTCGCGTCGATCTGGGCCCATTACGCCTGGGGCCGCTTCTGGGGCTGGGATCCGAAGGAAGTGTGGGCCCTGATCACCTGGCTCTTTTACAGCGCCTATCTGCATTTGCGCCTGTCCCGGGGGTGGCTCGGGCTGAAGTCGTCCTGGATGGCCGTGGGAGGTTTTGTGATTCTCATGTTTAATCTGATCGCCATCAACCTGGTGTTTGCAGGTCTTCATTCTTACGCATAAAAGGATTTCCGGTGAGGTGAGACCATGGACAGGGAGAAGCGAATCCTGGTCGTGGACGACGAGGACCAGATCCGCAGGCTGCTTCGCATGTATCTGGAGCGGGAGGGCTTTCAGATCGAAGAGGCGGAAGACGGGGAGAAGGCTCTGCGCATGGCCCTTTCCCAGGACTACGATCTGATTATTCTCGACTTGATGCTTCCGGGGATGGACGGCTTGGATGTGTGCAGGAAGATCCGCGAAAAGAAGGCCACCCCGATCATCATGCTGACCGCCCGGGGAGAAGAGGTGAACCGGGTGGAGGGGTTTGAGGTGGGCACCGACGATTATGTGGTGAAACCCTTCAGCCCCCGGGAGCTGGTTCACCGGGTGAAGGCGGTGCTTCGCCGCTCCTCGGCGACCGCCTTTTTGACCACCGACACCGAGACCCGGGATGTGATCGTCTTTCCCAATCTGGTCATCGATCACGACGCCCATGAGGTGCGGGCCGACGGGAAAAAGGTGGCGCTGACGCCGAAGGAGTATGAGTTGCTCCTTTATCTGGCCCGTTCTCCCTCCAAGGTGTTCACCCGTGAAGAACTGCTCCGGGATGTTTGGCATTACGAGTTTTTCGGCGATCTCCGCACCGTCGACACTCACATCAAGCGGCTCCGGGAAAAGCTGAACAAGGCTTCCCCAGCCGCCGCGGCGATGATCACCACGGTGTGGGGCGTAGGCTATAAGCTTGAGGTGCCGAAGGAGTGATTTGGCGAAGCGTTGTCGGCAAATTGTGGCTGACAATCATCGGCCTTGTCACCCTCGTTCTGATGCTGCTCAGCCTGATCCTCAGCGAACAGCTGGAGCGGACGGTGAATCAGGGAGAGCAGAAGTATCTGCTCAACCTGGCCCGTCACATCCAGGAATCCCTTCAGGATGAGGAGAAACCCGATTCCGAGTACGTGTCCGCCCTGTTGCGGGCCACCGAACTGTTTGACGTGCATTCGATCATCCTCGGTCCGGACAAGTCCGCCCGTTCGCTGAACGGCTCGCCGGGCTCGCCGGAGATTCCGTGGCAGGCCATTTTGAAGGAAACGGAAATCGAGCGGGTTTTTCAGGGGAAAGAGGTGGTTCTGCGGGGACGGGTGCAGGTGGGGAAGAATCAGCATGCCTTCCCCCTTTTCAAGGACGAAATTCTGCTGGTGGCGGTTCCGCTGAAGTCGGACGGCAACGTGACGGGCGCCGTCGTCCTCTATCGGGAGCACGATCAGTTGACGGAGACGGACATCAAGCGGTGGATCATCTATTCCGCCTTAATCAGCATCTTTTTGACGACGATTTTCGCCTTCTTCCTTTCCACCCGCATCACCCAGCCCCTCATCCAGATGAAGCGGGCGGCGGAAAAGATGGCCCAGGGCCACTTTTCGATCCGGCTCCCCGTCCGTCAGCGCGAAAGGGATGAGATCGGCGATCTGGCCATCAGCTTCAACCGGATGGCGGAACAGCTTCACGAGTCGATGGAGGCGCTTTCCCACGAGAAGGAACAGCTGGCCAGCATTTTGCGCAGCATGGTGGACGGGGTGATCACGATGGACGCCGAAGGGAAAATCATCGTGGTCAATCCGCCGGCGGAGCGGCTGCTCGCCTCCTGGTCCGACGAGGAGGAAGAAAGGGAAAGCCTGCCGCCTCCCCTCCGGGAAATCTTCCAGACGGTGGTGAAGGATGAAAGGGATCACGCCGCGGATATCACCCTTCACGGCCGCACGTGGGCCGTGGTGATGGCGCCCCTTTACGCCGGGGACCAGGTGAGGGGAGCGGTGGCCGTTCTCCGGGATGTGACGGAGGAACGCCGATTGGATAAGCTCAGGAAGGACTTTGTGGCCAACGTCTCCCACGAATTGCGGACTCCCCTTTCCATGCTTCAGGGATACAGCGAAGCGCTGCTGGACGATATCGCCCAGTCTCCCGAGATGCGCAAGGAGCTGGCCCGGGTGATTCACGACGAAACCCTGCGGATGGGCCGGTTGGTGAGGGATTTGCTGGATTTGGCCAAAATGGAGTCGGGGCACATCGAGATCGAACGGACCCGGGTGAACGTTCCTGCGCTGCTCCAGCGGGTGGTCCGCAAGTTCCAGGGGATTGCCGGGGAGCAAAAGGTGCGTTTGCAGTGGGAGGTACATCCCGATGTGCCGGAGGTCTTTTGGGATGAGGACAAGGTGGAGCAGGTGTTGACCAACCTGGTGGACAATGCCATCCGTCACACCCCCGAAGGAGGGGAGGTTTGTCTCAAGGCCGCCCCGAGCAACGGCAGGAAGGTGTCGCTGACGGTGCGGGATACGGGAAGCGGCATTCCCGAGGAGGATCTTCCCTTTATCTTCGAGCGCTTTTACAAGGCGGACAAGGCGCGGACCCGGGGGCAGTCGGGAACCGGACTGGGGCTTGCGATCGTCAAACACTTGGTGGATGCCCACGGCGGAACGGTTTCCGTGGAAAGCCGCCTGGGAGAAGGCACCACCTTCACGGTGAAGCTGCCTGTGGGCGGCGGGGAATAGGGCGCATGGAAAAACCGGATGCCTTTTCGGCATCCGGTTTTTCGCACCCGATGAGAGTCATTTTTGCATTTCCGGCGGAACCTGGGGGCGCATGATGATCTGGTTGTAGATGACCCCGCGCGGTGCGGAAATCATCTGCCAGACGGTTTCCGCCACCTGTTCCGGTTTCAGGGCGTAGGGTTTGGGGTCGCCGAATTCCGTCAAGATGGATCCGGGGCAGAGGGTGGAGACCCGCACTTCGTGGGGTTTCAGTTCCTGGGTCAACACTTCCGACAGGGCCATCAGCCCGAATTTGGAGGCGCAATAACCGCCTCCGCCGGGGAAGGTGACGGTTCCGGCAACGCTGGAAATGTTGACGATGTGCCCCTTTTGCCGGATGAGGTGGGGGATGGCGTATTTGCAGGCGAGAAAGGCCCCTTTCAGATTGACGGCCATCATCTGATCCCAATCTTCTTCGGACAGCTCATGCACCTTGCCGAAGCGGCCCAGTCCGGCGTTGTTCACCAGGATGTCGATCCGGCCGAATCGCCGGAGGGTTTCGTCGATCAGATGTTTGACCTGCCGGCTTTGGGTGACGTCGCAGGGGATCGGGAAAATCCGGTCGGGATCCGCCTTCGCCACCTCCTTCAGCTTGTCTTCGCTGCGGGCGCAGGCGACGACCCGGATTCCGCCGGCGGCGAAGCGGCGGGTGATGGCGGCTCCCAATCCTTTGCTGGCTCCCGTCACGATGGCCACGCGTTCGTCTGTTGCGTCCATCCCAGACCCTCCCTTCCTTTGATGAGCCGGTTCACCCGTGCATCAAGCATCTTAGCACGCGGGGAGGGCTTTCGTCCAGCGCAACAGGAGCGCGGTGGAAGCCGCACCGCGCCCCTGTTGCGCTACAGGTCGATTTCCTGGACGGTTTCAATGTTTTCCAGCCGGGCAAGGCTTTGTCGGATTTCGGGAGGAACCGGCTTGTCCACCGAAAGCATCATGATCGCCTGTCCTCCCACATCCCGCCGCCCCACTTGCATGGTGGCGATGTTGATGCCGTGTTTTCCCAGCAGGGTGCCCACCCGCCCGATGGCCCCGGGCTGGTCCCGGTGTTGGATCAGGAGCAGGTGTCCCCGGGGAAGCACATCGATGGAATAACCGTCGATGTTTATGATGCGGGCCCCCAATCCGTTCAGCAGCGTGCCGGAAACGGTGCGCCGCCTGCGGTCGGTGACCACTTCGACGGTGATCAGGTTGGTGAATCCCCTGAGGTCGGAAACCTTCTGTTCCGTCACCCGGATTCCCCGTTCCTTGGCCAGGAAAGTGGCGTTCACGTAGTTGACGTCGGACAGATAAGTGGACAGGGCGCCCTTGAGAATGGTCCGGGTCAAGGGGGCCGTGTCGAGGCCGGTCAGCTCCCCGGAATAGGTGACGGTGACGGAGCAGAGGGCGCCTTGCGTCGCCTGCAGGGCGAACCGACCCAAATTTTCGGCCAGGGATTGGTAGGGTCTCAGCTTCTCCTGGAGCTCCGCCGGGATGGAGGGCAGGTTGACCGCGTTTTTGAAGGGTTCGCCCCGCAGAATGTGGAGGATCTCCACGCAGACATCGACGGCCACGTTTTCCTGGGCTTCCCGGGTGGAGGCTCCCAAATGGGGAGTGGCGATCACCTGGGGCAGCCGAAGGAGCGGATGGTCCCCCGGCGGCTCCGTTTCGAAGACGTCGAGGGCGGCTCCCGCCACCTTGCCGGATTGGATCGCCTCAAGGAGCGCTCCTTCGTCGATGATGCCGCCCCGGGCGCAGTTCAGGATTCGGACCCCCGGCTTCATTTTTTCGAAGGCCCGGCTGTCGATCAGATGGCGCGTCTCCTTGGTGAGCGGGGTGTGGACGGTGATGAAGTCGGAGGTTTGGATCACTTCGTCCAAGGAGGCCTGCCGAATCCCGATTTTTTCCGCCCGGTCCGGCGTCAGGTAGGGATCGTAGGCGAGCACATCCATGTGGAAGGCCTTGGCCCGTTTGGCCACTTCCGTTCCGATTCTTCCCAGGCCGATGATTCCCAGCCGTTTGTCCCTCAGCTCGACGCCGACAAACCGTTTGCGGTCCCACTCGCCCCGGATGAGGGACTGGTAGGCTTGGGGGATGTTCCGGGCGAGGGCGATCAACATGGCGAAGGTGTGTTCCGCGGTGGAGATGGTGTTGCCGTCGGGGGCGTTGATCACGATGATTCCCTTCCCGGTGGCCGCGTCGACGTCGATGTTGTCCACTCCGACGCCCGCCCGGCCGATCGCCTTCAACCGTTTGGCGGCTTGGATCACCTCCGCCGTCACCTGAGTCTGGCTGCGGACCAGGAGGGCGTCGGCATCCTCGATTTCCTTAAGCAGCGCTTCCGGCGCAAGATCCGTCTTTTCCACGATTTGGACATCTTCGGCCCGCCGGAGGATGTCGATGCCCTGCGGGCTCAAGGGATCGGTGATCAGCACTTTAAACACGGCTCCACACCTCCTCTGCGGCCGCGACGGCGGCACCCCAACGGACCGGTTTCCCCAGGCGGTGCAGGGCGGTTTCCGTGGCGGAAAGGAGGGTCAGGACGTCCAGGGGATCGCAATAACCCATGTGGCCGATCCGGAAGATCTTTCCTTTCAGATGCTGCTGGCCGCTGGCCACCACCACGCCGATCCGGCGCAGTTCTTTCTGGAGGGCGGTCGCATCGATGGTCTCTGTTCCCCGGACGGCGGTCACCGTGGGGGAGGCGACGGCGTCCTCGGCGAGGAGCGGCAGCCCCAGGGCCCGGATTCCCGCGCGGGTCATTTCCATCATCAGCCGGTGGCGGGCGAAGACGTTTTCAAGGCCCTCTTCGTCCAGCATGTCCAGGGCGGCCTCCAGCCCGAACAGGTGGGCGATCGCCGGCGTGAAGGGGGTGGTTTCTTTCTCCAACTGCTCTTGGTAAGCCTGGAGATCCAGGTAGAAGCGGGGGGCCTCCGCCTGACGGATGACTTTCCGGGCCCGGGGGCCGACGGCGACAAAGGCCAGGCCGGGAGGAAGCATCAACGCCTTTTGCGATCCGGTGACGAAAATGTCGATGCCCCAGGCGTCCATCTCGCAGGGGACTCCTCCCACGCTGCTGACGCCGTCGACGATGACCAGGGCGTCGCTGTGTTCCCTGACGATTTGGGCCAGATCCCGGACGGGATTGAGCACGCCGGTGGAGGTTTCACAATGGGTGAGGAAGACGGCCTTCACCCGCGGGCGACTGAGCAGGAAGGATTTCAGCGCGTCGGGGGAGCAGGCCTCTCCCCAGGGAATGTCCAGGCGGTGCACCCGGGCTCCGAAGCGGTCGGCGATCTTGGCAAAGCGGTCGCCGAAGGCGCCGGTCACCACCACCACCGCTTCCTCCCCCGGAGCCACGGTGTTGGCGACGGCGGCCTCCAGGGCGGAGGTGCCGCTGCCCGCTATGATCAACACGTTTTCCCGCGTGCCGAAGACCGATTGAAGTCGCTGGCTGCACTTTTGAACGAGCCGGCTGCATTCGGCGCTGCGATGGCCGATCATCGGCCGGTTCATGGCGTGTTGCACCCGGAGCGGAACGGGTGTCGGCCCGGGAATGCGCAGATGAAATTTTTCTTCGAAGGGCATCGTTTCTCTCCCTCCCCAGGATGTTTTATGTGAAAAGACCTCTCGTCGCACACCTACGGCAGGGTAGGTGAGGGACGAGAGGTCTCGTGGTGCCACCCTCAATTCGTCGCGGACTCGCGTCGGCGACCTCGGCGGGTCGATGACCCTGGGGGTAACGGTTCCACCGATCCGACCTACTGACCCTTGCAAGGAGGCGTTCAGCCGGACACTCCGGAGGGCTCCGCGTCAGCCGAACCACCGGTTTTCACCGACCACCGGCTCTCTGCAGGTCCGTTCTGACACTTGGCTCCATCATCGCTTTCCCGTATTGCTCGGTCAAAGTTTGATAAATACTCTAGCACGGGTTTCCGCCTGTGTCAACAATTTTTTAACGGACCTGGGCGTTGGCGTGCGCAGCCTCGTACCGCTTGACGCAGTCCCGGTACAGCTCTTGAGCGAATCGGGCGTCTTTCCATCCCTTGATGACGGTTTTCTTGTTTTCCAGGTCTTTGTATACCTGGAAGAAGTGTTCGATCTCCTTGAGCACGTGGGGAGCGACATCCTCCAGGGCTTTCACCTGATCCCAGCGCGGGTCGTCCACCGGGACGGCCAGGAGTTTTTCATCCTCTCCTTTGTCATCGGCCATCAGCAACACGCCGATGACGCGGGAGCGGATGACACACCCGGGGAAGGTGGGGAAGGTGGTCAGCACGAGGATGTCCAGGGGATCCCCGTCTTCGGCCAGGGTGCCTTCCAGGTAGCCGTATTCGGTGGGGTAATGCATCGGGGAATACAACACCCGATCCAGGCGGAAAACTCCCGCTTCCTTGTCGTATTCATATTTGTTTTGGCTTCCAGCCGGAATTTCGATGAACGCATCGACGATCAACGGTTGTTCCATCGGCCATCCTCCTCCTTTGCTGCATCATGAATTTGAAGGTGGAGTTGACAAAAACCGGATTTTCCGGCCTGATTTTTTTGCCAACAATAACATTCTAGTCTCTTTTTTCAAGCGAAGCAAACGGTTTGTGCCGAGGGCTGTGGTACAATGTTATCAGCAATTGGGGGAGGGGGCAAAGCGTGGAGATTCCCTGCATTTCCGCAGAAGACTTTGCAGAAAAATACCGGTCCGGAGCGCTGAAGGACGCGACGCTGCTGGATGTGCGGGAGTGGGAGGAATGGCAGGTGGACCGGTTGGAGGGGGCGGTTTTCTTTCCCTTGTCCTGTTTTCCTCCGCCGCCGGGGCGGTTGAATCCGGAAAAGCCCATTTACGTGTATTGCGCCCACGGGGTTCGCAGCGTCCACGCGGCGGATCTGCTGCTCCGGCTGGGTTATCCGCGGGTGATCCATGTGGAGGGCGGTTTGGCCCGGGTGCGGCTTTTGCTGGAAAAATAAAAAGCCGCCCGAGGGGCTCGAGCAGCTTATCCGTTCATCACTCTTCCACTTTGATCGATTCCGTCGGACAACCCTCTTGGGCGTCCCTCACATCGTCCCAAAACTCTTCCGGGACGTCCGCCGTTCCCGTGTTGTCATCCAGGATGACGTAGGCGATCCCGTCTTCATCGTAGTCGAACACATCCGGTGCGGTTGCGCCGCAAGCTCCGCAAGCGATGCATGTATCTTGATCTACCCACGTGCGCATGGCTAAGCCTCCCATTGTAAATTGCTGCGATGCCACACCTCATTGTAGAATGATTCCTCGCGGTTTGCAAGGGAGTTGAGAAAGATGGAAGATTCCGAAGAACGGGGTGGGGGGCCCGGGGAGCCGGGCATGACGGACCGGGAGCTGCTGCTCAATCTCTACGCGACGCAGTTGTTGGTCCTTTTTTTGGCGGTGATGCTCCTTCTTGTTCAGGGAAGGCTGTCGGCGGGGCTTTTCCAATGGCGGGAAAGTCTTTACTGGGCCGCCGGGGTGCTGTTGGGGATGATCGTGGTGGGGATTGAGGTGCTCCTTGTGCGGGTGCTTCCCCCCGAATGGTTGGATGACGGGGGAATCAATCTGCGGCTTTTTCGGGGCCGTTCCCTGTGGCACATTGCCTGGATCGCCCTTTTGGTTTCCGTCGCGGAGGAGATGCTGTTTCGGGGGGCGGTTCAGCATTGGCTGGGAATCTGGGGAACCAGCCTTCTTTTTACGTTGATACATTTTCGTTACCTGCGCCGGTGGGCAATGTCTTGCCTGCTGTTTGCCGTCAGCGCCGCCCTCGGGTGGTCGGCGGAGTGGAGCGGGACGCTGACCCCCGCGATCGTCGCCCATTTTATTATCGATTTCGTGATGGGCGCGTTGATCCGAATGGGAAGGATCCCCGGGATGGATGGGCCGCCGGACAAGGCATGACCGGCGAAAGAAGGGCATAGGCTGGGATGAGGGAACATGGCGGGGGGATGGAGTGATGTCCCGTCGGGATCTTTTGTTCGGCCCCCTTCTCACCTGGATTTTTGCGGGGATGGCCCTTCATCGGTTGCCGGAAGAGACGCCCGGTCCACCCTTCTGGCGGTATGTTTCCGTCGATTTTCTGGTGTTTCTGGTTCTGTGGGCCCTCTGTTTCCATCTCCTTTTTCGGACCGTCGCAAAGGGAGCGGGGGGATTTGCGGAACTCCCCTTGCCGGTCAGCCACCGGAAGCGGCTGCGCTGCGCCATTCCGGTGGTCTCGGCCCTGTTGCTGCTTCCTTTCCTGTTCTATCACGCGCCGGTGTTCGCCGCATTGGGAACGGGATTTTTCGGGACACGGGAGGCGCTGCGCTGGTTCCGGAAAAGGAGAGCCCGTTTGGAATAGGGGCTTGTCCGCGGCGGGCGAGGGACGCGGCGATCGGGTCGATCCGCCCCCCTCTGTCTGAGTTCCTTCGGTTTTACGGGAGAATGCAAAGGCGCTACATCCGGAGCACTCTGAGAGCCCGGGCCGCCTTTCTGGCGAAAACCAGGGGATTTTCCACCGATTCGAAATGAATGTAGAACAGGCGGAGGTTTTCAAATAACCAGTGATTGTGCAATGCCGTGACGAGAATTCCCTGTTTCCGGAGAGCCGAGATAAAGGGGTTGATTTCCCTTTGCAGGATGACCGTCTCGCCCAAATTCAGCGCCCGACCTTGCCGATCAATGCTCTCAAAGCTGAAAAAAGTGGGCAGCACCAGCGGGGAACGGCTGCGGCGCCCCAGAATGGTGACAGGGATGTTCCGGAATCTTTGGATGAAGCACACGCCATTGATGACACTCGGGGATCCGCCCACAATTCTGGCAAATTGACTGCACAGTCCATTCAGCGCCTCATGGGATGAACCTCCTTTATCCAATTGTTTTCACAATATGTGTCTGTTGGTCTTGATGCAGCATTTCTTTCCCCATTGATTGAAAAATGGGCTGATGAGGTCCCCCCTGAAGGCGCCGATTCGAAGAGGTCCGGAAAAACCGGTGCGCCGCAGGACAAATTTCCGCTAACCCCTTGACATCTTCTCCGTTTCTGTATTAAGATAATAACCGCATCGGTTCTGGAACGCGGAGAGATACCCAAGAGGCCGAAGGGGACGGTTTGCTAAACCGTTAGGGGGCCAAATGGCCCCGCGCGGGTTCGAATCCCGCTCTCTCCGCCAAACTTGGGAAGGACGCTCCGCCGACCGGCGGGTCGTCCTCCCTCATTTAAAGATGGGGCGGCGTAGCTCAGCTGGCTAGAGCGTACGGTTCATACCCGTAAGGTCGGGGGTTCGAGGCCCTCCGCCGCTACCAACGCGCAGGGGCGTAGTTTAATGGCAGAACAGAGGTCTCCAAAACCTCCAGTGCGGGTTCGATTCCTGCCGCCCCTGCCACAAATGCACGGGGGCATAGCCAAGTGGTAAGGCACGGGACTGCAAATCCCTTATCCCCGGTTCGATTCCGGGTGCCCCCTCCAACAGGTTGAAAGGATATCCTTCGAGAGAAGGATTCTTTTTTTATTTTTTCGGCGAGGGAAAAATTCCCGCAAAATTCTGGGTGAAAAAGGGACGACCTTGGTGTATCCTGTTCTCAGAGGGGAAAAACGGGAAACCGGTTGCCGGAACGAATGGGGAGATCCTCTCATACGCTGAAATGAAGAGGTCTCCGGCGAGGGAGGGTAAACCATGCGTGTCGAGCGATTGGGTCGGGATAAAATCCGCTTCTACCTCTCGATGGACGACTTGGTGGAACGCGGAATCGAAAAGGCGGACATGTGGCGGGACATTCCCAAGGTGCACGAGCTTTTCAACGATATGATGGAACAGGCGTACCAGGAATTGGGGTTTGAGGCGACAGGGCCCGTCGCAGTCGAGGTGTTTACACTTCCGGCCCAGGGAATGGTCGTCGTCGTCACGCGGGGGCGTCGGCCGCACTCCGACGAGTTTGACGATGACGATGTGTATGAATTGGAAGTCACCCTGGAGGAAAGCGATCGGATTATTTTCCGGTTTGCCGATTTTGAAGATCTCGTGCAGGCGGCGATGCGCATGCACCCACTCGTGGAGCGCGAAGGGAAGGTTTATGCCTACCGGGGACAATATTACCTGGTCTTTGACAGCGACGTAAAGACGAAGAATCTGGACGCCTTGGTGGCGATCCTTTCCGAATACGGCGAAGCTTCCACCGTGACGGAGCATGTGTTGATGGAGTACGGAACCACGGTGTGGGCGGAAGATGCCGTTCATCAGCTTGTGCGACATTTCTCCCGATGAAAAACACCGCGCCCTGTGCGCGGTTTTGTAGTGTTTTCACACCTGAAACCAGTCGTCGGTTCGGCCGGATGGCCGGCAAAACTCCCCCTTATGGATGACCAGCTGGAAATATTCCTCCCGGCGCAGCCCGCGGAG
Source organism: Planifilum fulgidum (assembly GCF_900113175.1). Classification (NCBI taxonomy): domain Bacteria; kingdom Bacillati; phylum Bacillota; class Bacilli; order Caryophanales; family Thermoactinomycetaceae; genus Planifilum; species Planifilum fulgidum. Next base: position 101,475 of record NZ_FOOK01000004.1, read on the forward strand.
GTCCCCGTCGAAAACGCCGGGAAACACGCGTTCGATGGATGCCCGTTGGGTTCGATGCTGGCGGAGCGCTTCCGCAATGCGCTCAAGGTGGGGGGAGACGTCGATCACCGTGGAGATCAGGGCATCTTCCGTCGCGTGAACGGGCCGCCGCATCGTCCGGGCAATCGATTCCGGGATGGCGACGTAATACAGGGACAGGGATTTTCTTCGCTTGCTCTCGAGAACCGCCCGAAGGGCGGCTTTTTGAACGGCTTGGTGATCCGGGTGGCCGGAAATGCCGTGGGGCGGGAAGGTGATGATCACGTCGGGGGCGGTGCTTTCGATCACGGCGCCGATCTCGTCCGCCAACATCTCCTCCGGCAGGTCCTTCAGCCGGCCGTCCCCGTGATCCCGCAGGATGATGCGATCGAGACCCAAGATCTTTCCGGCGCGCTTCAATTCCTCGGCCCGGATGTCCCCGAGCTGTTCCGGCGGGCAAACCCCCGCCGTCTTTCCCGCTTCTCCCCGGGTGGCGCAGTAGAGGACGATGCGGGTGTCCTTCCGGTCGGCGTACCGGGCGATCGATCCGCCGCAGGTGAAGGTTTCGTCATCGGGATGGGCGAAGACGAGCAATGCGGTTCGGGACATGGCAGGCCTCCTCTCCAAAGCGGAAAAAAGTGGGACGATTTTCGGTCCCTTCTCATTATACTTCACTATCATCGGGCGGTGTTCTTTTTCTCGAAACTGGTGTATACTTGGTAATGAACTGATCGGGATCATATATTTTGAGGTGGTCAACAATGACACAGCAGACGGAAGAAACCGAAAAACAGGCGCTTCCCGAGGCGGAGGAACTGGATGTCCTCGCATCGACGCAGAAGGTGATCAAACGGGCACTGGAGAAGCTGGGGTATCCGGAGCACGTGTATGAGTTGCTGAAAGAGCCGTTGCGGGTGCTTACGGTCCGCATCCCCGTCCGCATGGACGACGGCAGCGTCAAGGTGTTCACCGGGTACCGGGCACAACACAACGATGCGGTGGGCCCCACCAAAGGAGGCGTTCGGTTTCATCCGGACGTTACTGAAAATGAAGTGAAAGCGCTTTCCATCTGGATGAGCATCAAAGCGGGCATTGTCGATCTTCCCTACGGCGGCGGAAAAGGAGGCATCGTGTGCGATCCGCGGAAGCTTTCCTTCCGCGAATTGGAAAGGTTGTCCCGGGGATATGTCCGGGCCATCAGTCAAATCGTCGGTCCGACCAAGGACATTCCCGCCCCCGATGTGTTCACCAACTCGCAGATCATGGCATGGATGCTGGATGAATACAGCCGCATCCGCGAGTTTGATTCCCCGGCCTTCATCACCGGGAAACCGTTGGTGTTGGGCGGTTCGCGAGGCCGTGAAACCGCCACGGCCAAAGGGGTCACCATCATGATCCGCGAGGCGGCCAAGCGCCGGAACCTGGATTTGAAGGATGCCCGGGTGGTGATCCAAGGGTTCGGAAACGCCGGCAGCTTCCTGGCGAAGTTCATGAGCGACGCCGGCGCCAAGGTGATCGGGATTTCCGATGTGTACGGGGGTCTGTACGACGAAAACGGCCTGGATATCGATTATCTGCTGGACCGCAGGGACTCCTTCGGCACGGTGACCCGCCTGTTTAAGGACACCATCACCAACCAGGAGCTTTTGGAGCTGGATTGCGACATTCTCGTGCCGGCGGCGGTGGAAAATCAGATCACCGCGGCCAATGCGCATCGGATCAAGGCGGATATCGTGGTGGAAGCGGCCAACGGGCCGACGACCCTCGAAGCGACGCGCATCCTGCATGAGCGGGGAATCCTCTTGGTGCCGGATGTGCTGGCCAGCGCCGGGGGAGTGACCGTCTCCTACTTTGAATGGGTCCAAAACAACCAGGGATATTATTGGTCGGAAGAAGAAGTGGAGCGCAAATTGGAAGAGATCATGGTCAAGGCCTTCGATAACGTGTACAACCTCGCCCGTTCGCGGAACGTGGATATGCGGTTGGCCGCTTACATGGTCGGGGTTCGCAAAATGGCGGAAGCATCCCGCTTTCGCGGTTGGGTATAAATAGGCTATAATAATTTTTGGACGCCATTTTCCAGAAAAAGCACCCTGTTTGTGGGGTGTTTTTTCTGTGGAGCCGGAGGGATACCGATGTACGATCCGATTATCGTCGGCGCCGGACCCTGCGGATTGTCCGTCGCCATCGAGACGAAAAAGCGGGGGATGAATCCCCTGGTGATCGAAAAGGGTTGTCTCGTCAACTCGATTTATCATTTTCCCACGCACATGCAGTTTTTCAGCACGCCGGAGCTGTTGGAGATCGGCGGGATTCCCTTTGTCACCGCGGGGGAGAAGCCGTATCGCGCGGAAGCGTTGAAATATTACCGGGCGGTGGCGAAAAAATACGAGCTGAATGTCCACACCTATGAAAAGGTGGTTCGGGCGGAGAAGGGAAAAGAGGGTTTCGTCGTGTTCACCGAGGGGAGGGGCGGCCGTGAAGGCCGTTATGAGACGCCCCATCTCGTGATCGCCACCGGCTATTACGACAATCCCAACCGGATGAACATACCGGGTGAGGATCTGCCGAAAGTGCATCATTATTTCCGCGAAGCCCATCCCTATTCCGACATGGATGTCTTGGTGGTCGGCGGAAAGAACTCCGCCGTGGAAGCGGCTCTGGAGCTTCATCGGGCCGGAGCCCGGGTGACGATGGCTTACCGGCGGGACGCCTTTACCAAGAGCGTCAAGGCGTGGGTGAAGCCGGTGATCGAAAGCGCCATCAACAAGGGTTGGATTCGCATGCTCTGGAAGACGGAAGTGAAGGAAATTTGTCCCGACCATGTGGTGCTGGAGCAGGAGGGGCGGGTGTTTACCCTCCCCAACGATGTGGTGTTTGCCATGACCGGGTACCGGCCGGATGTTTCCATGCTGCGCCGGCTGGGGGTTTCCATCGATCCGGAAACGGGGGCTCCCGTTCACGATCCGGAGACGATGGAGACCAGCGTCTCCGGCCTGTACATCGCCGGCGTGATTGCCGCCGGACATGACGCCAATTCGATTTTCATCGAAAACGGCCGCTTTCACGGGGAACGGATCGCCCGTCACCTGGAGGCGTCCCGGGCGAAAGTGGCGGGCCGAGGATGACCGGCAGAGGTCGTGTTAAAGGGAACGCTATTCGTCAAGACTATATGGATGTTGGAAAGAAAGGAGCGGATGCGCGTGACAGTATTGCGGAAGGAGGGAGAAGGAACCTTGAAAAATCGCTATCTCGTGAAGATCCGTTGCCGAAAGTGCGGAGAGCAGTTCACGCTGAAGGGACAGATGCGCAAGGGGCAGGTGGAAACCGGGTTTAAACGATGCCTCTGCGACAACGAAGATGACTTTGACATCACCATGGAAAAAGTGTGAGCCGGGTTGATCCCGGCTTTTTTTCTTGCATAATCCGGATGGGCGGCGATCAGACTATTTTTTGAAGCAAATCCGCGGAGACGGAAGCACCGGACTGCGGAAAACGGTGGCACAGGGAGTCGGGATGTCCGACTTTGAAATGAAGGAGTGAGCGGTCGTGTACAGACGGATTGCCGTCATCCTTTTGCCGGTGGCTTTAATCGGCCTTGTCGGCACAACCGTGTGGGGTTACCAGGAGAACCAGGAGAAAAACGCGCTGTTGATCAAAGCGGAAAACCAATATCAGCGCGCCTTTCACGATCTCAATTTTCACATGAACAAGTTGCAGGATGAGCTGGGGAAATCCCTCGCCCTCGGTTCAAGGCGACAAATCTCGCAATGTCTGACCAACGTGTGGCGGCTGGCCTACGCGGCCCAGAGCGACCTGGGACAATTGCCCCTGAGTCTGGTTCCCTTTGACAAGACGGAGGAGTTCCTGGCCAAGATCGGGCAGTTTGCCTACCAGGTCGGGCTCAGGGATCTGGACCGCGAGCCGCTGACGGACAAGGAGTGGAACACGCTCCGTTCCCTTTATAACCGTTCCAACCAGATCCAGCGGGATTTGCAAAAACTTCAGAAGCAAGTGCTGGAAAAGAACCTGCGGTGGATGGATGTGGAGCTGGCCCTGGCCAGTGAGGACAAGAAGATGGACAATACCATCATTGACGGTTTTCGCAGGGTGGATCGGTTGGTCAACGAGTATCCGGAAGTGGACTGGGGTCCGACGGTCAACAACATGTCAATGAACCAGCTGAAGGATTTCCGGAAGCTGAAGGGGAAAAGGATCACCGCGGAAGAGGCGAAAAAACGCTTTGCGAAAGTGTTGGACCGGCCCGACACCCGGGGAATCGAAGTCACGTCCGGGGTCAAAGGAGATGCTTCCACGTACAGCCTCAGGTTGAAGCGGGGGAAACACACGGTCTACGCGGATGTGACCAAGGTGGGCGGCCACGTGCTGTGGATGATGTTTGACCGCCCGATCGGCAAGAAGAAGATGAGCCTCGAACAGGCCGAGGGCAGGGCCGAAGCCTTCCTGGACCGGCTCCGTTATCCCTTTATGGAGGTGGTCTCCTACGATGAGAAGGACAATGCCGCCATCTTCAGTCTCGTCCGCCGGGAAGGCAAGGTCCGGATTTATCCGGAGACGGTCACCGTCAAGGTGGCCCTGGACAACGGCGAGGTTCTCGCGTTTTCGGCCGATGAATTTGTCTTCAACCACCGGGACCGGAACATTCCCAAGCCCAAGCTCACCCTCGAGGAGGCGCGCAAGCGGCTGAGCCGGCGCCTCCGGGTTCAGGATCAGCAATTGGCCCTGATATTGAACGATCAGGGAAAAGAGGTGCTCTGCTATGAGTTCCTGGGAACGCTCGGGGAAAGCCAGTACCGGGTGCTGATCAATGCCCGGAACGGGGATGAGGAAGTGGTGGAGAAGCTGGAGAAAACGGATTTGGAAAGAATTTGAGGGAGGGCGGCTTGGGCCGCCCTTTTTCCCGAAACGGCAAAGGAAAAAAGCCGAGGGATGATTGCAAGTCTTCCCGGATTGTGGTACGCTTATGACAGATAATAGAATACATAACGGAACGCGATTGCCGCTGTCTGTGTGTGGGTCGGAGTTATCGATGGGGATTGTACTTGATTTTGAATCGGAATCAAATAAAGTTCATCCACAATCGAGCAGGCTCTCGGCCTGCTCGATTGTGTTTATCACGATTTATCCGTTTCGAGGAAGGGCGTATGGAGATGAAGCGTTTGACGATTGCCATTGACGGTCCGGCGGGAGCCGGGAAAAGCACGGTGGCCCGAAGGGTGGCCGAAGAGATGGGACTCCTCTATGTGGATACCGGGGCGATGTATCGGGCGATCACCTGGAAAGCGCTCCAGAGCGGGATCGATCTGTCGGACGAGCAGGGGGTTGCCGGCATCGCCCGGGAGACGGAGATCGAGCTGAATCCTCCGGAGGTGCGGGTCGACGGAATCCGGGTGACGGAGGCGATCCGCTCCCCGGAGGTGACGCAGCACGTGTCGAAGGTGGCCAAAATGGCGGAGGTTCGCCGCGTTTTGGTGGAAAAGCAGCGCCGGTTGGCCCGGGACGGCGGAGTCGTCATGGACGGCAGGGATATCGGCACCCACGTGCTGCCCGATGCCGACGTGAAGGTGTTTCTCACGGCGTCCCTCGAGGAGCGGGTGCGGCGGCGTCACCTGGAGATGATCCGCCGGGGCTTTTCTTCCGATCCGGACCGGCTGTACCAGGAAATCAAGCAACGGGATGAAATGGATGAAAACCGTTCCCACTCCCCGCTGAGACCCGCCGCGGATGCGGTGATAATGGATACCACCGGCCGGTCGATCGACGAAGTGGTTTCGATGATCCTGGACCTTTGCCGAACCAAAGTGAGCGGTGGGGAGTAAGATATGTTATATCGGTTGGGCCGGGTATTGTTCCGCATCTTTTTTGCCGTCTGCTACCGGTGGGAAGTGGAGGGAAAGGAGCACATTCCGGACCGGGGGCCGGTGGTGCTCTGCCCCAATCACATACACAACCTGGATCCCCCCTTGGTGGGATCGGCCATTGACCGCAAGGTTTACTTCATGGCCAAGGAAGAATTGTTCCGCATCCCGATCCTTGCGCCGATCATCCGACATCTGGGTGCTTTTCCGGTTCGTCGGGGAACGGGCGACCGGAAAGCCTTCAAAAGGGCGATGGAGATCCTGCAGGAGGGGAAGGTGCTCGCCATCTTTCCCGAGGGGACCCGATCCCGCACCGGCCGGTTGGGAAAAGCCCATCCCGGTGCGGCCCTGATCGCCCTCAAGGGAAATGCGGACGTGGTTCCGGCGGCGATCATCGGTCCTTACCGCATTTTCGGAAAGGTCCGCGTTGTCTTCGGTCCCCCGTTCCGCCTGGAGTCTCCTCCCGGCAGCAAAATCGATTCGGGCCTGCTTCGGGACCACAGCGCCCGGATCATGGAAAATATCGAAAAGCTCCTACAGGACGGGCGGAGCCGATGAAATGGCTGCTCCTTTTGGGTGTCGCGATTTTCCTCATCGTCAGGGCGCGGAGGCGGCGGGGAGATCCCCCTGCCGCCGGCCGCTTCGGTGTGTTGGCCGCATTCGCGGTGTTGGCGGCCTGCATCGCCCTGCTGACCGCCGTTTTGAAGGTGGGATGGGCCTTCATGGCGGCCGGTCTGGCCGGACTTTGCATGCTGTCGGGAGTTTTGGCATTGGGATTAATGAAATTAAGAAGATGACTTTCTTAATTTCATTACCTCATAAACCATTCAACAGCTGGTGTCAGGAGCCAAGTGAGGAGGTTGTGTCGTCATGGTGGAAGAAATGAAGTCGGAAATGGCGGAGGTGGCCCCTCTCAAACGCGGGGATATCGTCAAGGGACGCGTCACCAAGGTGGATGACCGGCAAGCCCTTGTCGATGTGGGTTACAAGTTTGACGGCGTGATTCCCATTTCGGAGCTGTCCAGCCTCCACGTGGAGAAAGCCTCCGATGTGCTGAAGGAAGGGGACGAAGTGGAGGTCAAGGTTCTCCGGGTGAACGACGAGGAGGACAAATTGATCCTTTCCAAACGCGCCGCCGATGCCGAGCGGGCGTGGAAGGAGCTGAAGGAAAAGCACGAAGCGGGGGAAACCATCGAGGCGAAAGTGGCCGAAGTGGTGAAGGGCGGCCTGGTGGTCGACGTCGGCGTGCGCGGCTTCATTCCCGCTTCTCATGTGGAGCGCCACTATGTCGAGGATTTCTCCGGGTACGTGGGCCGCACCCTTCCCCTGAAGGTGTTGGAAATCGATCCGGAGCAAAACAAGCTCATCCTGTCCCATAAGCTGGTTCTGGAAGAGGAACTGGCCCGCAAGAAGGAGGAAACCCTGAACAACCTGCAGGTGGGCGAGATCCTGGAGGGGACCGTTCAGCGCCTCACCGATTTCGGCGCCTTTGTGGATATCGGCGGCGTTGACGGACTGGTGCACGTGTCGGAACTGGCTTGGCACCGGGTGGAGCATCCCTCGGATGTGTTGTCCGAAGGGGACCGGGTGAAGGTGAAGGTGCTGAAGGTGGACCGGGAAAACGAGCGGATCAGCCTCAGCATCAAGGAAACGCAGCCCGGCCCCTGGGATCAGGTTGCCGATCACATTCATCCGGGAGATGTGATCACCGGAACGGTGAAGCGGCTCGTTTCCTTCGGCGCCTTTGTGGAGGTGTATCCGGGCGTGGAGGGATTGGTCCACATTTCCCAGATTTCCCGGAGGCACATCGCCACTCCCTCCGAAGTGCTGGAGGAAGGCCAGGAAGTGCGGGTCAAGGTGCTGGACCTCAAGCCGGAACAGAAGCGGATCAGCCTGAGCATCAAGGAAGCGGAGCAAGAAGAGGTTCAAAGCGAACCGGTGGAACGCACAAACACCGGGTTGAATCTCACCCTGGGCGACGTGATCGGGGACCAGCTGCGCCGTCTGAAATAAGCCGCGACAGGGAAAAGCCGACCTTTGGGTCGGCTTTTTGTTTTTGCGGCGGCTGATAGGAAAAGGAGCTCGGAAGCATACTATGAGAAAACGGAAGGGGGCTTTGCGGGGTGGCTCCCGGTGTTGCGGCCTTTCTTTCCATCCTGGCGTTGATCATCCTGCAATTGACGGGATGGTTTTCCCGCTTGCCGCGGGAGCTGGGGCTCTCCTCGGGAAACGAACTGCTCGGATGGCTGCTCGCCGCCTCGGTGGCTTCCGTGGTGGAAATACCGGTTTCCTCCGCCGCGACCCTGCATTTGGGAGTTCTCTGGCTGCTGGGTGCTTTTTTGCGCCTGATGCGGGAGGTGCCGTCGCCTTCCCGGTGGTCCGTGGGGGCGGCCCTGTTCTTTTTCGGCTTCGCCTTCTTTATCGCCGGGGAGCTGGCGGCAATTGATCCCGCATGGGCGCTTTTTCCCCTTCAGCCTTTCTGCCTCGCCTTCCTGACGGGAATCACCCTGCTGATCGCGCCGCGGCTGGACCTGCGGCTTTCGATATTGACGGGCGGGATGCTTGCGGGCATCATTTTTTCCGCCTTAAGTCCCCTGTCCCCATCCGGAGGAATCCGTGTCGGCTCCGCCGCCCACTGGGACATGTTGTGGCTTTCGTTGATCGCCTTGACCGCGTTCCATCGCCTTCTTTCGTGGGCGGGGCGGAAGGGTTCACAGGCAAAACTTTGACGATGGAGAAGGGAAATGAGCCATGAAGTTGGAACTGTATACCCAAGCGGTCATCGCCGGCCTGGTGGTCGGTTTTCTGGCGCGGTTGCGGATGCTCCGTACCGATTATCGCCAATATCCCACGTATCCCCACGGGCAAGTGATCCATCTTTCCCTCGGTCTGATCGCGGCTGCGCTGGGCTCGGTGGCTGTTCCGGCCCTGCTGGACCGCAATTACACGGCGGTCACCTTTTTGACGCTGGCCGCGCAGCAATTTCGGGAAGTCCGCAACATGGAGAGGGAAACCCTTTCGAAATTGGATCAGATGGAGCTGGTTCCCCGGGGTTCCTCCTACATCGAAGGAATCGCCATGGTATTTGAAGGAAGAAATTATCTCGTCATTTTCGCCGCCTTCGTCACATCCCTGGCGGTCATCCTGGGAGGATGGATCAGCGGAGCGCTTGCGGGCGCGGTCATGATCTGGATCTCCGGTCGACTCCGCTCCGGCAAGTACCTGGGAGAGATCGCCGACGTTTCCGAAGGGGTTCTCCGCCTGGAGGGACCCAACCTGTATGTGGACGACATTTATCTGATGAACGTGGGCTTGATCGATGACCAGGAGCGGATCCGGCAGAACGGACTCGGCATCATCATCAAGCCCCGGGATGAGGACAGCCGGGTGACGCTCAGCAATGTCGGTCAGAGGCAGGCCATTCTCCACGATGTGTCCGCGATCATGGGGGTGTACAGGGATACGGGGGAGCCGGCTCTCGTGCCCATTTCCAAAAGGGATGTCAAAGATGGCCGTTTGGGACTCCTGTTGCTTCCCCAAAAGCGGGATGCGCGAATGGCCATTGAAGTGATCAAGCGCGTTCCCGTCTTGGAAAGCGCCGTGAGAATGCCCACGGAAATAGGGGAAAACTAAGTGCGGGAGGCGGTGAGGATGGGAACAATCGAGAAGGCGATTTTGGCGGTGGTGACCCGCGACATGGAGCGGGTGGCGGGCGGGGCCCCGATTTTCTACGCCGAGACGGAAAGGGAAATGGAACACCTGGCCTTTACGCTGGAGAAAATCCTCGACGGCATGGCTCATCGGCTGGATCCGTTGACCATGATCATTGTCCGGCACGCATGAAAGGGCGAATTTATCTGAGCGAAGACCGGGGCGGATGCGCGCTGATCGCCGCCGCGTTGGACGTGATGTCCGGTCGGGGGGAAATGCCCACCGCGCAGGAGGTGGCCCTCTGGGGGATGGAAACGGGCATGGAATGGTCCCGGCCGGGTCGGCTGTGGCCCGCCGGTGAAGCCCGGGGAAGGGCGGTTTTCTTCTGCGGCGTGAAAAGCCGCGCTCCGGTCCTGGAGCGGTCCCTTCACTGTTTGATGCCGATGCTCGGGGTATCCCCTCTCCACTGGGAAATCGTCCGTCTGCGCGTCAAAGCCCCCCGTGTCCGTTCCTGGCAGGGACTTGTTCGGGAGTACCCCCGGCTGTCCCGATTGATCCGGGAGGAGATGGGACATTGAGAATATTCTATTATTGTTACGGCAGCGCCCACTCGTCGGTCGTCGCCGCGGCGATCCACCTGGGCCGGCTTCCTTCCCGGCGCCTTCCCACGATATCGGAGATTTGCAGCCTTCCCGATTTTGACCGAACGTCGGAGCAGATGTTGGGAATGATTCATTACAAGGGAAAGGACGAATGGGGGAACCGGGTGTATACGGTGGGGCTGGGCAGCAAGCCGGACGTGGCCTGTCGAACCCTTCAATCCATGATCCATCTCTTGGGAGATCCGGAGGAGTTCCGGTTTTACAACGCCCTTCATTGTCTGAAGTTGTCCGGAAAAGTGGGCGGAGCCCTTTCCCGGCGCTACGGCCTTCGGAGCATCGGCCGGCCGCTGGCGGCCTGGGGGATCAGGCGAAGCTATTTTCTGTTGGTGGCCCTGGTGGAGGCGGTCAAGATGGAGCTGCGTGTTGCTTCCCGGGATCATTCCGGATAAGATAATTGAGGTGTATTCATGGTTTTTTGAGGGAAGCCGAGGTGATGGATCGTGGTTTTGCCCGTCGTAGCGATTGTCGGCAGGCCGAATGTGGGAAAGTCGACGCTGTTTAACCGGATTGCCGGGGAGTGCATCGCCATCGTGGAAGACAAGCCCGGCATCACCCGGGACCGGATTTATGCTCAGGGAGAATGGACGGGAAAAAGGTTCCACCTGATCGACACCGGGGGACTGGAATTTGGCGGGGAAGATGTCTTTATCGATCATGTGCGGCATCAGGTGGAGTTGGCTGTGGATGAAGCCGATGTGATCATTTTTGTCGTCGACGGCCGGGAGGGGCTGATGCCGTCGGACGAGGAGGTGGCCACTTGGCTTCACCGGGCGGACAAACCGGTGGTTTTGGCCGTCAACAAGGCGGATAACCGCCGCCTGCGCGAGGACATGTACGAATTTTACAGTTTGGGGTTTGACGAGGTGATTCCCATCTCCGCTCTCCACGGAACGGGGACCGGGGATCTTCTCGACGCGGTCGTGTCCCGCTTTCCGGATCGGGAGGAAGAAGTGTTTGACGAAGACACGATCCGCGTTTCCGTCATCGGTCGCCCCAATGCGGGAAAGTCGTCCCTGATCAACGCCATTCTGGGTCAGGAGCGGGTGATCGTCAGTCCCATCCCCGGCACGACGCGGGATGCGGTGGACACTCCCCTTCACCGGGACGGGCAGGATTTCGTGTTGGTGGATACCGCCGGAATCCGCAAGCGGGGGAAGGTGTACGAATCCACGGAGAAATACAGCGTTCTCCGGGCGCTGAGGGCCATTGAGCGCTCCGACGTGGCGCTGATCGTCCTGGACGGGGAGCGGGGCGTCGCCGAGCAGGACAAGCGGATCGCCGGATACGCCCACGAGGCGGGGTGCGCTTCGATTTTCGTGGTCAACAAATGGGATGCGGTGGAAAAGGACGACAAGACGATGGACCGTTTCCGCCGGGAAATCATGAAGGCCTTCTCTTTTATGGATTATGCGCCGATTCTGTTTGTTTCCGCGAAGACGGGGCAGCGGGTGCACAAGATCCTGCCCGCCGTGCAGGAAGTGGCGGAGCAGCACGCGATGCGGGTCTCCACTTCCGTCCTGAATCAGGTGTTGACGGACGCGATGTTGACCACACCTCCGCCTTCGGAACGGGGAAAGCGGCTGAAAATCCGCTACGGCACGCAGGTGTCGGTCAAACCCCCGACCATCGTCCTTTTTTGCAATGATCCGGAGCTGGCGCATTTCAGCTATCTCCGCTATCTGGAAAACCGGTTCCGCGAAGCCTTCGGCTTCCGGGGAACCCCCCTTCGCATACGTCTGCGCAAAGGGGATGAATAGCCGGCCGGACATTTTACAGACAGCGAGGGGAGAAACATGTTTGTTGTCGCACTCCTTCTGGCGTATTTGTTGGGATCGATCAGTTTCAGCTACCTGGTGACCTATAAATTGAAAGGGATCGACATCCGCCGGTACGGCAGCGGAAACGCCGGGGCGACGAACACCCTTCGGGTCGTGGGCAAGGGTCCCGCCGCCCTGGTCTTTCTGCTGGACGCCTTGAAGGGAATGGCGGCGGTGGGAATCGGTGAACTGTTCGGAGGGGAGCCGGCTCTCTTGATGGCTACGGGAGTGGCGGCCATCATCGGGCACAACTGGCCCGTGTTCCTCAATTTCCGCGGGGGAAAGGGGATCGCCACCACCATCGGCGTGACCGCCCTGCTCACCTTTAAGGCCGCCCTTTTGTCGGGAATTTTCGCGGTACTCGCCATCTTGTTAACCCGGTATGTTTCAGTGGGGTCCCTGTTGTTCACCGGGCTGTTGCCGATCCTGATCGGATGGATGGACTATCCGCCGGCCTATTTCTGGATCAGTCTGGTCATCACTCTGCTCGCCTATCTCCGGCACCGGGACAACATCAAACGCCTGCTGAACGGGACGGAGAACCGCATCGGAGCAAGGAAATGACGGGAGGGGATGGAGAAGATGAAAGCGGCCGTGTTGGGAGCCGGCAGTTGGGGAACCGTACTGGCCTCTTTGTTGGCGGATAACGGATTTGCGGTGACGATCTATGCCCGGAATCCTTCTGTCGCGGAAGAGATCAACCGGCGCGGGACCAACGCGAAATACCTGCCCGAATTTCACATCCCGGACGGGGTGGGGGCGACCACATCCCTGGAAGAGGCCGTCTCCGACCGGGAGATGATCATCGTGGCGGTCCCTTCCCATTCGGTTCGGGAAGTGGCCCGGGCGGCCGCTCCCCATCTGCGCGGCCGCCCTTTGGTGGTTCACGCGACCAAGGGGTTTGAACCGGTCACCCTCAAACGGATTTCCGAGGTCCTGGAGGAGGAGTTTCCCCCATTCCTCGCCGATCGGATCGCCGTGCTCTCCGGACCCAGCCATGCGGAGGAAGTGGCCCGCCGTTCGCCGACCGCCGTCGTGGTGTCGTCGAAGAGCCGGGAAACGGCGGAAGCCGTCCAATCCCATCTGATCAACAACTATTTCCGGGTATACACCAATCCGGACCTGATCGGCGTCGAGATCGGCGGGGCGTTGAAAAACATCATCGCGTTGGGGGCCGGTCTGTCCGACGGGCTCGGTTTCGGCGACAACGCCAAGGCGGCGCTGATGACCCGCGGTTTGGCGGAAATCGCGCGCTTGGGGATGGCCATGGGAGCCCGGCCGATCACCTTCGCAGGCCTGGCCGGGGTGGGGGATCTGGTGGTCACGTGCACCAGCCGGCACAGCCGCAACTGGCGGGCGGGATACATGCTGAGCCAGGGGAAAGCCCTGGAGGACGTGCTTGCGGAAATGGGAATGGTGGTGGAAGGGGTCAAGACGACCCGGGCCGCCCATCGGTTGGCGCAATCTTACGGGGTGGAGATGCCGATCACGGCGGAACTGCATGCCGTGCTCTTCGAGGGGAAGGACCCGTCGCAGGCGGTGGAGGATCTCATGGGACGGGGAAAAACCCACGAAATGGAGGAAATCGTGGAAGGGTGGCTCAATCTTTTGGGCGGATGATCGGTTACCAAGCAGGGGATGACCTTCATATCCTGAAGTATAACCATTACCCGATGCTCGGCTTGAGGAGTTCGGGGTGGGGATCAGTCACAGCGAGGATCGGGTAATGGATCAGATAAAGGGGTAACGCGCCTGGCGCGTTACCCCTGTTTTTGTTGCAGGTCGTCGCTTGACGGCAGTTGCCGCATCCACTGCGACAGCAGGTTTTGCACCAGCGGGGACTGGAGCAGGGCCATGATCTGATTGAAGTCGATGTTTCCCGGAAAGGACGCCGGCGAGTCGGGGGAATCGCCGCCGGAGGGGGATTCGCCCTGCTGCCACCCGGAAGGGGATTGTTTGTTGCGGGGAGGAAGCAGGCGAAGGAAGGGGCGCTCCGGTGTCCGCCGCCTCTGAACCATCAGCGTCTGGGCGATCTCGAACATCTGATAGAGGGAGTCCAGAATGTTTTCCAATCGCTCCAGGGATGTGCTCAGCTCCTTGATCATCGAGCGGACCGTGAGAAAATGGCTGAGGATGTTGGCCAAATTGAGGGAGGAGAGGGGAGCGGGTCCGACGGCCGGGAGCCGTTCAGATTTTGCCGCCTTTTTTCGCTTCCGTTTCCTGGAGATTGCCGGTTGAATCGGTTTGCTCATGCTGCCACCTCCGCTTGCGGGCTCCTGTCATCCTATCCTATGCGCATCCCCAGGAAAGGGCAGGGCCGCAGCCCGCCCAGCGGGTGGGCGGCTGCGGAATTCCCCTTCAGGGAGATTCGTTTGTCCCGGCCGGGTGTGGTAAACTGAATAAGCAGATGCACAGGGGGAGGATCCGAGATGGTCGATGCGATGATTGCGATCGTGTTTTTGTTTTTGGCCAATTTTTTGATCGCCTGGGCCAGACAGCGAAAAAAGGGGTGGCTGCGGTTCTTTCTTTCCGCCGCCGCTTTTCTGATGCTTCTTCCGGCTTTTTTGTTCGGCCTGCGGGCGCTGCTCTGACCCGGAACCGGAGGAAAGGAGGACGACCGGTGAACGGATGGATGCGGATCCTTGCCGGATGCCTGCCGGCCCTGTTGCTTTTGGCGGCAGGATGCATGTATCCCGAGGAAAGGAGGCTGCAGACGGACCGGCTGCCGGAGCATGTGGCGATGGTCCAATCGGCGGCGGATCAGTACTGGGAGCAGAACAGACGGTTTCCGATCAAGGAGGATCCCGGCCGGGCGAAGGCGTCCCCTTATGAGAAGTATGTCGTCGATTTTTCCAAACTGGAGGGGTACATCGGCCAGATTCCCCCCAGCGCTTTCGAGATGGGAGGCCATTTTCTTTATGTCCTGGTGGTTTCCGAAAACAAGATGCAGGTCCGGCTGGTGGATCTGAGGGTGGCCGACCGCCTGCGCGACCTGCAGGTGGCCGTCGATGCGTTCCGGGATAAAAAGAAACGGCTCCCCACCGCCGCATCCGCGGGGGAGGGCTTTTATGCCGTCGATTTTCAGGCGATGGGGTTGGAGGAGGAAAGAATCCCGAGCCCCTACACGGCGGGATTGTCGCTGCCGCTGGTGATGGACCGACAAGGAAGGCTGTACGTGGATTACCGGCCGGAAATTTTGCGCCTGTTGCAGGAAGGAAAACGGAAAAGGGATGAAGCGGGAGATCTCCGCGAGTGGCTGATCCGGGATTCGATTTTCGTCCCCGCCCGTTCCCCGGCGATGCGACTGAAGGACGGCGAGCCGGTGCTCGTCGAGGAGGGGGCCGGTTGAAAAAGGTCTTGGCATATTTGTCCCGCCCCCCTCATAAAACAGTTAGCAGAAAAGGATTCCACGGGAAGGGAATGGAAGGCCATGGGGGACACGTTGTTCTTGCTGTTGGTGGCCGTCGCCGCTTTTGTGCTGGGGCGCCTTTCCGCCTCCGTCAAAGTGGTGGGCTTCCGGGCGAAACTGGATGATCCGGGGGAGCCGCGCCGAGGGATGTCCCGCTCTTTGAAAGGGGAGTGAACCGCCGGCAGGCGGTTCTGTTTTTATCCGCCGCCGCATTCATAAAGGGGAAGGGACCTCATATATTTATAGTGTCCAAATCGTGCGGAGGAGGCGAAGGGGCAAAGGAGCAGTCGGCGTTTTATTCGCGCATACCTTGAAGGAGGGGAAAGCATGGAAAAAGTTGATATTTTTAAAGATATCGCCGAACGAACCGGCGGCGATATCTACATCGGAGTGGTCGGAGCGGTCCGCACCGGCAAATCGACGTTCATCAAACGGTTTATGGAAAAGGTGGTGATTCCCAATATCAGCGAGGAGGCGGACCGGATCCGGGCCACGGACGAGTTGCCGCAGAGCGGGGCCGGTCGCACCATCACCACCATCGAGCCCAAGTTCATTCCCAACCAGGCCGTCAACATCCATGTCAGCGAAGGGCTTGACATCAACGTCCGGTTGGTGGACTGCGTCGGGTACGCCATCGAAGGAGCCAAAGGATATGAGGATGAAAACGGTCCCCGCATGATCAACACTCCCTGGTTTGATGAGCCGATTCCCTTCCAGGAAGCGGCGGAAGTGGGAACGCGCAAAGTGATTCAGGAGCATTCCACCTTGGGCGTGGTGGTCACGACCGACGGTTCGATCACCGACATTCCGCGGGAAGCCTATGAAGAGGTGGAGGAACGGATCATCGAGGAAATGAAGGAAGTGGGCAAACCCTTCATTGTGCTTTTGAACTCCACCCATCCCCACAGCGAATCGGTCCAGGCCCTGCGCGAGGAACTGGCGGTGAAGTACGATGTGCCGGTCATTGCGCTGAGTGTGGCCACCATGATGGAAGATGACATTTTGAATGTGATGAAGGAAGTGCTGTTTGAGTTTCCGGTTCATGAAGTGAATGTCAACCTGCCCGGCTGGGTGATGGTGCTGGATGAGGAACACTGGCTGCGCAAAGATTTCGAAAATGCCGTGCGCGAGACGGTGAAGGACATCCGCAGGCTCCGCGATGTGGACCATGTGGTGGGGCAGTTTGACGGCTATGAATTCATCGAGCGGGCCGCCTTGTCGGGAATGGACATGGGGCAGGGGGTGGCCGAGATCGATCTGTATGCCCCCGACAATCTGTACGATCAGATTTTGACGGAGATCGTCGGGGTGGAGATCCGCGGCAAGGATCACCTGCTGGAACTGATGCAGGAATTCAGCAAGGCCAAGCGCGAGTACGACAAGGTGGCGGAAGCCCTGAAGATGGTCCGGACCACCGGCTACGGCGTGGCGCCTCCCTCCCTGGAGGAGATGACGCTGGATGAACCCGAGCTGATCAAGCAGGGCCCCCGTTTTGGCGTCAGACTTCGGGCGACGGCTCCGTCCATTCACATGATCCGGGTGAATGTCCATTCCGAGTTTGCCCCGATCATCGGCTCCGAACGGCAGAGCGAAGAGTTGGTCAACTATCTGATGCGGGATTTTGAGCAGGATCCCCTGCGCATCTGGGAGTCGGACATTTTCGGACGTTCCCTTCATTCCATCGTGAGGGAGGGAATCCAGGCGAAACTGTCCATGATTCCGGAAAACGCCCGCTACAAGTTGCAGGAAACCCTTGAGAGAATTGTAAATGAGGGGTCCGGTGGATTGATCGCCATCATCCTTTGAACTTTTTAAAAAGCGCTCATTGAGTGCTTTTTTTGCTGAAAAAAGGCGCCTCCTTCCCTCTTGATAACGCCTTGCGGTCTGTATTACTATAGGTGTGTCCCACGATCGTTTGGCTCGGTGGAAAAGGGTATAGGCCAGCCGCGGAACGGGTAAACATGAGTTAGAGCGATCGTGGAACTCATATGGAGGTGAAGCTTGTGAACAAGGCGGAGTTGGTCGCCCGGGTGGCGGAGAAAACGGAGATGACCAAAAAGGATGCGAGCCAGGCGGTGGAAGCCGTTTTTGAAACGATCAAGGAAGCGCTTCGCGCAGGGGACAAGGTGCAGTTGATCGGATTCGGCAACTTTGAAGTGCGCAAGCGCGCCCCGCGCAAGGGACGCAATCCGCAAACCGGGGAAGAGATTCAGATCGCCGAAAGCAAGGTTCCGGCCTTCAAACCGGGCAAAGCGTTGAAGGAAGAAGTAAACAGCCGGTGAAGATTTCTACATAACGCCCTACTGGAAACGGCCCTTTTAAGGCGGATCCAAAGCACCGCGGCTCCGCGCCCGATTTGAGCCGGATAGGTTTTCCGGCACTTCTCCGCAAAGGCCCCTCGGGGCCTTTTTGTTTTGCGCCGTTCGTTGCTACAATAGGAATGAAGGCCTGCGGCGGGACGCAGGCCCAGGCTTGTCTGTGGTATAATCATCCGGAAAGCCTTTTTGGCGATGCGGCCCGATCGGCCGACAAGTATTGGAGGCGAAGATCGATGGGAGTGGATCATGCAAAAATTGAGCAGGCCGTGCGGATGATCCTGGAGGCTGTGGGAGAGGATCCGGATCGCGAGGGACTGGTGGAGACTCCTGCGCGGGTCGCCCGCATGTACGAGGAGATCTTTTCCGGCCTCGGCCAGGATCCCCGCGATTATTTTTCTGTGATTTTCAGCGAGGATCACGAAGAATTGGTTTTGGTGAAGGATATACCGTTTTTTTCCGTATGCGAGCATCATCTGGTTCCCTTCTTCGGGAAGGCCCATGTCGGATACATCCCCCGGGGGGGACGGGTGACGGGCCTCAGCAAGTTGGCCCGGGCCGTCGAGGCGGTCGCCCGCCGTCCCCAGCTGCAGGAGCGGATTACTTCCACGGTGGCCGATGCGATCATGGAACGGCTGGAGCCGCACGGGGTGGTCGTGGTGGTGGAGGCGGAGCACATGTGCATGACCATGCGCGGAGTGAAGAAGCCCGGTTCCAAGACGGTCACCTCGGCCGTCCGGGGCATCTTCAGCCGGGATGCCGCCGCCCGGGCGGAAGCCTTCAGCCTGATCGGCTACCGGTAAAAGGAAGGAAAAAACTTTTGGCAAACCCCTTGACATCTGAAGTTGAACGCGCTATATTAATAAGCGTCACTCCAATGAAAGATGTCAAGGATGTCGGGCTATGGCGCAGCTTGGTAGCGCGCTTGCATGGGGCGCAAGAGGTCGTCGGTTCAAATCCGGCTAGCCCGACCAAGAAAAGACCCTCCGTTTCGGGAGGGTTTTTTCATGCCGATGTGAAACCATTATTCAGGATCTGCCTGGAGGGAGGTGGGAGCGGTGGAGGGAATGATGTACGGCGATTTTGTGGTGATCAAAGCGAAGGAGAACGGGGTCAATGTCATCGGCCTGACCCGCGGAAAGGATACCCGGTTTCATCATTCGGAAAAGCTGGATAAGGGCGAAGTGATGATCGCTCAATTCACCGAGCACACCTCGGCGATCAAAATCCGCGGCAAGGCGGAGGTCCTGACCCGCCACGGAAGGATCGAGGCGGGAGAGTCCTGAGAAAAGTCATGGCGCGCCGGCTTGGCCATAAAATGTTAATAGAAGGAACAAGGGGAGGGAAATCCGGTGACCCGTTTGGCCCGTCATCTGTTTGCCTCCGTCTTTCTGTCGGCCATGCTGGCGGCGCTGCTCTCCGTTTTGCCGTCGTTGTCCGATCCCGCGGGGAGTCCCTCCGATAAGCCGGTTTTCAGTCCCCTGTCTCCGGTTTGGATTTCGAAGGACACGCTGGTTGATTTTTTGGCGGGTCAGCCGGTGTCCCTGCGGATCCTCCGGGCATCCTGGGAGGACGGTTACCTGTCCCTCGATCTGGAATCGGATAAGGATCTGGATCGGGAGCGCGTCTGCGCCGATCTGTTCACTCTGACCCGAAACTCCTTGGTTGTGGCCAAAAATGTGAAGCAGCTTCGCTTTCGGGTCTACCGTCCCGGGGACGGGTCCCCGTGGCTGACGGTGGAGGCGGATCGTCGGGACCTGTCCCGGGACCCCGGGATGGAGAACAGGGAAGGGCTGTCTTACCGCGAATACTTGGAAGGGACCTTCAAGGTGCGGTATGCGGACCCTTCTTCCGGTTGAGGAAGGCGGTCGCTTCCCGCATAAAGGGGAGTATGGTATACTGGTAAAGGAACTTTTCCTTGTTTCCACCATTTTCAGTTTTCCTGACAATCATGGCCGCGGCGTGCGTGTGGTTTCCGCGACATGATCGGATAGCTCCCGGGGGAAGTGATCAGGGATCCGGCGGGAGGGCCACGGGAGGAAATCGCCGAAGGGGAATCCGTGGAAAGCGATCCGGCGAGGGCCGGGGCTGAGAAACCTTAATGGAGGGCGCGACATGTCCATACATGGCGAGATGGACCGGGTCATCGGTGAAATCGCCGCACGCACCCGGGATCCCTTCGTGGAAAGACATATCGGCCGACCGAAGACTTCGGCCTTTTTCGTTAAGATGCTCTATCTGCTCCT
The DNA here is from genome assembly GCF_900113175.1 of Planifilum fulgidum. Taxonomy (NCBI): domain Bacteria; kingdom Bacillati; phylum Bacillota; class Bacilli; order Caryophanales; family Thermoactinomycetaceae; genus Planifilum; species Planifilum fulgidum. The sequence goes on from NZ_FOOK01000004.1 coordinate 121,472, forward strand.
TAAATCCTTTTCTCTTCCAAGCGAGCGCATCCGGCTCCACTGCGTGGCCACCACCTTGCTTCAAATGGGGCTGGATCTTCACGAGCGGGTTTCCGTCGGGCCCGAACGGGCGGAACAGGGGATGCGATCCCGCCAATTGTTCGTGTTGGCGGGCGATTATTTTAGCAGCCTGTTTTACCGGCTTTTGGCCGAGCGAGGGGAGATCCGGACCATTTCCCGGCTGTCGGAAGCGGTTTGTGAAGTGAACGAAGCCAAGATGGAATTGTATGCCCTCTCCGACGGCCGACAGGTGTCACCGCCCACGTATCTCGGCCTCATTCGGCGCATCCGGGGGAATCTGCCTTCCGCCTTGTCCGATCTTTTTCATGATGGGAAAAGATCGGACAACCCGTGGCGGGAGTTGGCTCCCGATCTGACCGTTCTCGATTGGTTGGCCGATGCGGATGCGGAATACCCGGGCGCCGCGCCGGCGTTTGCATCCGGCGAATTGCGGCTGGAGTTGATCCGGTCGCTCCTGGCGAGCGTAAGGCGGGAGGCGGCGGCGGTCGCCCACCCGGAAGTTCGCCGGGAACTGCTCCGAATGATCGGTGAACGCTTTGATTCGTACTTGACAGAGCCGCTGGCGCGAGAGGGATGAGCGAAATGATGCACAAGGAATCTCCTGTCCCGTCCAAGGAACAGTTTGTTTACCGGGTGTTTGAAAGCATCGCCAAAGACTACGACCGGATGAACACGATCTTGAGTTTCGGCCGTCACAAGGCCTGGCGCCGGTTTGCCATGGAGATGATGCGGGTCCGCCCCGGGGATTCCGCCATCGATGTCTGTTGCGGCACTTGCGATTGGGCGATCGCCCTGGCGGATGCGTCGGTGACGGGAGAGGTCGTCGGCTTGGATTTCAGCGGGAACATGCTAAAGGTGGGACAGGAAAAGGTGGAAAGGCGGGGACTGGGGGAAAGAGTCCGTCTGGTCCGGGGAAACGCGATGGAGCTTCCCTTCCCCGACGACACCTTTGACCACGCCACCATCGGCTTTGCGCTCCGGAACGTGCCCGATTTCCGGCACGTGCTGCGGGAGATGACCCGGGTGGTGAAGCCGGGGGGACAGGTGGTTTCCCTGGAGCTGTCCAAGCCGACCTGGCCGCCGTTTCGGGCGGTATACTACGTCTATTTCCGGCGCATTCTCCCCCTGTTGGGCAAGCTGCTGGCCGGCCGCTACGAGCAGTACCGCTGGCTTCCCGAGTCGCTGGTCCATTTTCCCGGTCATCGGGAATTGGCCCGGATCATGGAGGAGGAAGTGGGGCTTGCGGATGTGCGGGTGTATCCCTTGACGGGAGGAATCGCCGCGGTGCATATCGGGCGAAAGAGAGAGAAGGCAGAGGAAGAAGGTAGAGGATGACGATGGGTTGGATCATCAACCGGGTAATAGTGATCCTTAACATGATCAAGTTTGAACATACGGTTTTTGCCCTGCCCTTCGCTTATCTCGGTGCGGTGCTGGGCAGTCTGGTGGTGATGGACCGGCTTCCGTCCTGGGGACAGATCGGATGGGTCACTTTGGCGATGGTGGGCGCCCGCAGTGCGGCGATGGCCCTCAATCGGCTGATCGACCGGCACATCGACGCCAAAAATCCCCGGACGGCCAACCGGGCCATTCCGGCGGGGCAAATTTCCGTTCCGGCGGTTTGGTGGTTTGTGATCGTCTCTTTCCTGATGCTCTTTATCGCCGCCTACAACCTCAACAAGCTGGCCGTTCAGCTGTTTCCCCTGGCGGTGTTTGTGCTGGTGATCTATTCCTACACGAAGCGGTTCACATGGGCTTGTCATCTCGTGCTGGGCGCCGCCCTCGGTCTGGCCCCCCTCGGGGGATGGGTGGCGACGACGGGACAGATCGACGGCGTCGCGCTCTTGCTGTTCGCCACCGTGGCTCTGTGGACCGCCGGTTTTGACGTGATTTACGCTTGCCAGGATGAAGCGTTTGACCGCAGGGAGGGGTTGTATTCCATTCCCGCCCGCTTCGGGCTGAGGCGCGCCCTTCTAATCTCCCGCTGGCTTCACGTGGGAACCGTCCTGGGACTGTTGCTTCTGTGGCTGCTTACCCCGCTCGGCGGATGGTTTTTTGCCGGCGTGCTGGCGGCCGCGGCCATCCTGATCTATGAGCACCGGATCGTCTCGCCGGATGATTTGTCCCGGCTCAATACGGCCTTCTTCACCATGAACGGCGTCATGAGCGTGGTGGTCTTTTTGTTTGCGATGGTGGACGTGATCTGGGGATGAAGCGGCTGGTGATCGGGATGACGGGGGCGAGCGGCGCTCCCTATGCCCTTTGCCTGATGGAGGAACTGCTCCGACAGGGGCACGAGGTTCACGTCACGGTGACGGAGGCGGGATGGCGGGTGCTCAAGGAGGAGCACGGCTGGAGGGTGGAACGGCGGGAGGAAGCGCTTCGGGAGGCTTTAAAGGCCGATTCCGGGCTTCTTCATTATTATCCGGTCCGGGATATCGGTGCGCCGATCGCCTCCGGTTCCTTTCCCTGCGACGCCATGGTGGTGATTCCCTGTTCGATGGGGACCCTGGCGAAGATTGCCCAGGGGATCTCTTCCAATTTGCTGGAACGGGCGGCCGACGTGATGCTGAAGGAGGGGCGGCCGTTGATCGTGGTTCCCCGGGAAACGCCCCTCAGCCTGATTCATCTGGAAAACATGGCCAAATTGGCGAGATGCGGGGCGACGGTGCTTCCGGCGATGCCCGCCTTTTATCACGGCCCCCGCAATTTGGAGGACATGGTTCGATTTGTTGCCGGCAAGGTGCTGGATCAGCTGAACATACCGCACCGGCTGTACAAGCGATGGGAGGGTTCCTGTTGAGACCGATTCGGATTGGGCGCATCGCCTTTACCAACATTCTTCCGATCTATCATTTTTTTGATCCGTCGGGATTGAATGTCGAGATGATTCACCAGGTGCCGAGCCAGTTGAACCGCGGCATGGCTGCGGGAGAGATCGACATGGGCCCCATCTCTTCTTTCGCCTACGGGGAAAATCACACCCGGTACACCCTGGTTCCGCATTTGTCCGTCAGTTCGAGAGGGCCGGTGAGGTCGATCTACCTTTTCACGCGCCAGGCGGAACTGTCCGATCTCCGCTCCGCCCGCATCGCCGTCACCAACACCTCGGCCACGTCCGTCGCTCTTCTGAAGATTCTCCTCCAGTATTTCGAGGGGGGAGATCCCGAATACCTCACCATGCCCCCGTCGCTGGAGGAGATGATGAAAGAGGCGGATGCGGCCCTGCTGATCGGGGACGACGCGGTGCGGGGAGCCTGGGAGAATCCGGGTTATCGGGCGCTGGATCTCGGCGAGGAATGGTACAAGCGGACCGGGTTGGACATGACCTTTGCCGTGTGGGCGGTCCGGGACGAGGTGGCCGAGCGGCTCCGGGATGAAGTGGCGGTGATTGCTTCCCGGTTGATCGGGAGCAAAGAGAAGGGCTTGAAGGATCTGTTCCCGGTGGTGGAGGAGGCCCGCCGGCGTTTGGGGGGCAGCCCCGAATTTTGGTTCCGGTATTACACCGGGCTGTGTTATGATTTGGGTGAAAGGCAGCTGGAAGGATTGAGAGCGTATTATCGGTATGCCGGAGAGCTGGGGTTGCTTCCCGGGGAGGTCAAGATCCGGGTCATGGATCTTCCGGCGGGGACGCCCTGTTAGGAGGGGAGATGCCTCCGGGCCGAACGCTGCGGTCTCTTCATCTTCCGCAAATCGTCAAAGAAGGGATGGAAGGGTGCAACGGCCCCCTCATCGGGGAAGCGGATTTTTTGTGCCCGTTGTGGATGAAGCTCTTGGATATTTATGAAGAACTTCGAAGCGATTTAAAAGTCATCGAAGAAGAGCTGGCCGCCACTCTTGTCACGGACCAGGCCGGGTTGAACCGATCCTCCGGTCACCTTCTGGAGGCCGGGGGAAAGCGGATCCGCCCCCTCTTTGTGCTTTTGTCCGGACACTTCGGCCAATACGACATCAACCGGCTGAAACGGGTGGCCGTTCCGCTGGAATTGATCCACATGGCCACGCTGGTTCACGATGACGTGATCGACGACGCGGATACCCGCCGCGGCCGAAAGACGGTGAAGGCCCAGTGGGACAACCGGGTGGCCATGTACACCGGCGATTACATTTTTGCCCGTTCGCTGCAGGTCGTGACGGAAATTGAAGATCCCGCTGTGCACCGGATTCTTTCCCGCTCGATCATGGATATGTGCCGGGGAGAGATCGATCAGGTCCGGGACTTCTATGACGCCTCCCCGTCCCTCCTCCGCTATTTCCGGCGGATCAAACGGAAGACGGCCCTTTTGATGGCCGTCAGCTGCCAACTGGGAAGCTTGGTCAGCCGTGCCGAAGAGTGGATTGTCCGAAATCTTTATCTCTACGGCTATTATGTGGGCATGGCCTTTCAGCTCACCGATGACGTGCTGGACTTCATCGGCGACGAGTCGGTGTTGGGAAAGCCGGCCGGCAGCGATCTGCGCCAGGGAAACGTGACCCTGCCGGTGATTTATGCCCTTCGCACCTCGGAACCCCGGGAGAAGGAGCGCATATTGACCTATCTGAAGTCCAACGGGAAAAAGATTCCCCTTTCCACCGTGCTGGACATCGTGCGCCGCTCGGGAGGGATCGATTATGCGATGGGCCTTGCGGAACGATACCTCCAAAAGGCGCTTTCGGTTTTAAGCCGTCTCCCTTCTTGCGGAGCGCGGGATTCCCTGGAGCGCATCGCCCGGTTTGTGGGCAGCCGCTCCTATTAGGGTTTGCTTTTCGGCCGGGTTTTTGGTACAATCCGATTGCCCCTGAAGCGACATCCATTACATATGTTGTTGGAAACGGAGGATTCGTGCATGGAAAGGACGTTTCTCATGGTCAAACCCGACGGCGTCCAAAGGGGTTTGATCGGCGAGATCGTTTCCCGGTTTGAGAAGAAGGGTTTCAAACTGATTGCGGCCAAATTGATGACGGTGTCCCGGGAACTGGCCGAGGCCCATTATGCGGAGCACCGGGAAAAGCCCTTTTTTGAGGAATTGGTCGGTTTCATCACCTCCGGACCGGTGTTCGCCATGATCTGGGAAGGGGAGAACGTGATCTCCGTCGCCCGTCAGATGATGGGGAAAACCAATCCCGCCGACGCGGCCCCCGGGACGATCCGCGGCGATTACGGCATCAGCGTGGGGATGAACATCATCCACGGTTCCGATTCGCCGGAAAGTGCGGAACGGGAGATCAAGCTCTGGTTTCGGGAGCAGGATCAGATTTCCTATGAGAAAACCATCGACCGCTGGATCTACTGAGGGTCTGCGATAGCCCGGCGAAAGCCGGGTTTTTTGTTTTGTGAAGGAATGGGATGCGAGGATGCGGACGTGCGGGAGGATGCGGTGGACGTTTTCTGCAGAAACGGGGAGTCTGCATCGGAGAAGGCTCGGGTTTTTGCCGTGTCATTAATTTAAACAAGTTTGCTACGCAAACCTTTTTTATTCCTATGAAAACGCCTAAAGGCGATTCCGCTTCGCCCGTTTGTGTGATAAGATACTAAGAAAATTTGTGGCGAAGTTTTTTCGGGAGAGGGGAGAAGTCGTGCGCTATTTGACGGCGGGAGAATCCCACGGTCCCCAGTTGACGGTGATTATCGAGGGCCTGCCCAGCCAGCTGCCCTTTTCCAGGGAAAAGGTGGATGAACAGCTGGCCCGCAGGCAGAAGGGATACGGCCGTGGGCGCAGGATGCAGATCGAGTCGGACCGGGTCCAGGTGCTGTCGGGGGTGCGGTTTGGAAAAACCACCGGCGCGCCGGTGACGCTGGTGATTGAAAATAAGGATTGGACTCACTGGAAAAAGGTGATGGGAACGGATCCGATCCCGGAGTACGCGGAAAAGCGGAGGGTGACCCGCCCCCGCCCGGGACATGCGGATTTGAACGGAGCATTGAAGTACGGGCACCGGGACATGCGGGATGTGCTGGAGCGCTCCAGCGCGCGGGAGACGGCCGCCCGGGTGGCCGCCGGGGCCGTGGCGCGCCAGCTGCTGGAGCTGTGCGGAATCCGCGTGGCGGGTCACGTGGTGCGGATCGGGACGGCGGAGGCGGAGGCGACGCCGGATCTGCCTCTGGACGAAATCCTCCGCCGGGCGGAGGCTTCCCCCGTTCGCTGCCTCGATCCGCAGGCGGAAAAGGAAATGATGCGTCTGATCGATGAGGCGAAAAAGGAAGGGGACAGCCTGGGCGGGATCGTGGAAGTGATCGTGGAGGGGGCGCCGGCGGGACTCGGCAGCCACGTGCATTGGGACCGGAAGCTGGATGCCCGCATCGCCCGGGCGGTGGTGAGCATCCAGGCGTTCAAGGGAGTGGAGATCGGGATCGGTTTCGAGGCGGCCCGGAGAAAGGGATCGGAGGTGCATGACGAGATCCTTTGGGCCGAAGACAGGGGCTTTTACCGGGCGACCAACCGGGCCGGCGGCTTTGAGGGCGGGATGACCACCGGCGAGCGGATTGTGGTGCGGGGGGTGATGAAGCCGATTCCCACCCTGTACAAACCCCTCCGCAGCGTGGATATCGAGACGAAGAAGCCCTTTGCGGCGAGCATCGAGCGCTCCGACAGCTGCGCGGTTCCCGCCGCCTGCGTGGTGGCCGAAAATGTGGTGGCCTGGGAAGTGGCGCAGGCGCTGACGGAGAAGTTTCCCGCCGACACGATGCCGGAGCTGATCGAACAGGTCGAGCAATACCGGAAACGGATTGCGAGGTTTTGACCATGCGGACGCTGAAGGTTTCCACAGGCGAGCAAACCTACCCGATCCTGATCGGACGGGATCTGTACGCCCGGCTGCCCGAATGGCTCCGGAGTCGGGGGATCGGTCCGGATCGCCCCTTGATGCTGGTGACGGACACCCATGTGGGTCCGCTGTACGGGGAGAAGGTGGCCGGCCCCTTGCGGGCGGCGGGTTACCGGGTGGGAGAGGCGTCGGTGCCCGCCGGGGAATCCTCCAAATCCCTGGAACAGCTTTCCCGGCTGGTGGAGGAAGGACTCCGATTCGGACTGGATCGCCAGGGGGTGGTGCTGGCCCTCGGAGGCGGTGTTGTCGGGGATTTGGCCGGTTTTTTGGCGGCTTCTTACATGCGCGGGATTCCCTTTGTCCAGTTGCCCACGACCCTTCTGGCCCACGACAGCAGTGTCGGCGGAAAGGTGGGAGTGAATCACCCCCTCGGGAAAAATGTCATCGGCGCGTTTCACCAGCCGCTCATGGTGGTGTTCGACGTCAGCACCCTCCGCACCCTGCCCAGGCGGGAGGTGGTCTCCGGCTATGCGGAGGTGGTCAAGCACGCCCTGATCGCCGATGCTTCCTTCGCGGACTGGCTGCTCCGAAACAGCGAACGCCTTCTGCGCCTGGAGCCTTCCCTGGTGGAGGAGGCGATCTGGAACGGTTGCCGGATCAAGGCGGAGGTGGTGTCGCAGGATGAGCGGGAAGCGGGCCTCCGGGCGATTCTCAATTACGGTCACACGATCGGGCACGCGTTGGAGGCGGCTTCGGGATATGCGGGACTGACCCACGGTGAAGGGGTCGCCATCGGCATGGTGGGAGCGGCGATGCTGGCGGAAGCGCTGGGGACGGCGCGGGATGTGGTGGAACCGACGAAACGGTTGCTCCAGGCCTTTCACCTGCCGGTCCATCTCGCGGGCGAGTGGCCTGAAGAGAAGCTGTTGGAACTGATGCGCCGGGACAAGAAGGCGAGGGGCGGCGTATACGCCTTTGTGCTTCCGGAACGCATCGGCTCGGTGCGGTTGGTGCGGGGCATTCCGGAGGAGGCAATCCGGCGGGTGCTCCGCCGGTTGAAGTCAGGGTGAGGTCTCAAAAAGGATTGACAGAAACGGCAAACTCGATTAAAGTGATGATAATCCAATGAATTTTTGAGCAGAGCCCAGCTGAGCAAAGAGAGCAGAGGAGAGCAGAGCGGAGCGGAGCCAAAGGACGGGTACTCCGATCAAAGCTTTCCATGCTTTGATCTTTTTATTTTCCTCTTTCCCCCTTTTTTCCCCTTGGTTTTCCCCTTTCCGTTCTGCCCTCCCGGAAGGAGGGAGAAGGTGATTTACCCCCCGTTTGCCGAAGTGAAGCGGCTTGCCAAGACCTATTCGTCCATTCCCCTGTGCAAGACGATTTATGCCGACACGGAAACGCCGGTGTCTTTGTACGACCGGTTGCGCGACCGGCCCTATTCGTTTCTGCTGGAGAGCGTGGAAGGAGGAGAGAAGTGGGCCCGATACTCCTTCATCGGGGCCGATCCGTTCTTGATCGTCACCTGCCGGGAGGGTCAGGTGACCCTGTCCGGGAGGGAGGGGACCAGGCGCCTGGCGGCCGATCCCTTCGATGTGGTGCAGGATTTGCTGAAACGGTACCACACTCCCGACTATCCCGGTCATCCCCCCTTTTTGGGAGGGGCGGTGGGGTATATCGCCTACGAGGCGGTTCGCTACATGGAATCCCTGCCTCCCTTTCCCCACGCGGGGAAAGGGACCGGGGCCCGGGATCTCCACCTGATGTTTTGCGACCGGGTGCTGATTTTTGACCATTTGAGGCAACAGGTGACGCTGGTTCACCATCTCCACGTCCCCGGGGAAGCGGGGGAAGCGGCGCTTATGGAACTTTACCTGCGGGCCGTGGAGGAGCTGGAGGAAAGGGCGGGAAGGATCCGCTCCCGCCGTCCTGAACTGGCTTTCTTTCTCGACGCGCCCTTTGAGGCGGGGGGAGAGCCGGATCTTTTCCGGGCTTCCTCCAACATGAGCCGCCACCAGTACGAAGCGATGGTGAAAAGGGCCCAGGAACACATCCGGGCGGGCGACATTTTTCAGCTGGTTCCCTCCCAGCGGTGGACCTGGCATCCCGCTCCGCCCCCCTTTGACGTGTACCGCGTGTTGCGGATCCTGAACCCCTCCCCCTACATGTTTTACCTGAAGATGGGGGATGAGGTGGTCACCGGTTCCTCACCGGAGTTGCTGGTCCGCGTCAACGGCGGGAAAGCGGAGACGCGTCCCATTGCGGGGACCCGCCCCCGCGGGAGGACGGCCGAGGAGGATGAGAGACTTGCGGCCGAGCTTCTGCAAGACGAAAAGGAGCGGGCCGAACATGTCATGCTGATCGACCTGGGGCGAAACGACCTGGGACGCGTCTGCCGCTACGGGACGGTGCGCGTGACCCAGCAGATGGCGATCGAGCGCTATTCCCACGTGATGCACATGGTTTCCCACGTGACCGGCGAGTTGGCCCCCGGCCGCACGCCGATCGACGCCTTGCGCGCCGTCTTCCCGGCGGGAACCGTCTCCGGCGCCCCGAAGGTCCGGGCCATGGAATTGATCGGAGAGATGGAGCCGGAGCCGCGCGGGGTGTACGCGGGGGCGGTGGGGTACTTCAGCTTTGCGGGCAATCTCGACACCTGCATCGCCATCCGCACCCTTCATTTTCGCGACGGCAAGGCGTATGTCCAGGCCGGAGGGGGAGTGGTGATCGATTCCTCCCCGGCGGGGGAATATGAAGAATCCCTCAATAAAGCCAAAGGGATGTTTCGGGCGCTGGAGCTGGCGGAAACCTTGTTCAAACCGATCGGATCCTGACAGGGAGGGAGAGGCGGATGATCCGGGAATGCTTGTCCAAGTTGGTGCAGGGGGAAAGCCTGACGAGGGAAGAGGCGCGTCAGCTGATGATCCGGATGATGGAAGGGAAGCTTTCCCCTTCGCAGATGGGCGGGGTGCTGACGGCCCTGCGCATGAAGGGGGAAACGGCGGAGGAATTGACGGGATTGGCGGAAGGGATGCGGAGCAAAGCCGCCTCCGTATACCCGCGGGTTCCCGGGGCGGTGGACACCTGCGGCACCGGCGGCGACGGAGGGAAAACCTTCAACATTTCCACCGGGGCGGCGATTGTGGCCGCGGCGGCGGGCATTCCCGTCGCCAAGCACGGAAACCGGGCGGTATCCGGCAGGAGCGGAAGCGCGGATGTGCTGGAGGCCCTCGGCATCCGCATCCAGATGTCGCCGAAGGAAGCGGAAAAGGCGCTGGACCGTCTGGGAATCTGTTTCATGTTTGCCCCGCTGTTTCATCCCGCGATGAAGCAGGTGATGCCGACCCGCAAGGAGCTGGGATTCCGCACCTGTTTCAATCTGCTGGGGCCCTTGGTGAACCCCGCGGGCGTCAAGAGGCAACTGATGGGCGTGTTTGATCCGGCCCTCACGGAAACGGTGGCCCGCGTCCTGTTGACGCTCGGCGCCGAACGGGCCTTGGTGGTGGCCGGCCTGGACGGAATCGATGAGATCTCCATCAGCGCGCCGACGCGAATCAGCGAGGTGAAGGACGGGCAGATCAGAACCTACACGGTGATCCCGGAGGATTTGGGGGTTCATCCGGCCCCGCAGGAGGCGGTGTCCGGCGGCGATGCCCGGACCAACGCGCGGATCCTGCGGGAGGTATTCCGGGGAGAAAAGGGGCCTTGCCGGGATGTCGTTCTGGTCAACGCCGGAGCCGTCCTGTATGTGGCCGGCCGGGCGAAGAGCATTGCCGAGGGGGTCCGGAAGGCCGCCGATGCGGTGGACAGCGGTAGGGCGTCCGAAAAACTGGAGACCATGATCCGGTATTCACGGGAGGTCAGCCATGTTTCTTGAGAAAATCGTCGCGGAGAAGCGCAGGGAAATCGAGGAGCTGAAACATCTCCTCCCCGAGGGGAGCGGGGAGTCCGGGATGAAGACGCTCTCCCTGTCGGAGGCGATTCAAGCCCGCCGGGACGGACCGGCCCTGATCGCCGAGGTGAAGCCGGCTTCCCCCTCCAGGGGGGTCATCCGAAAACAGGTGGATCCCGTGGAGATGGCGACCGCTTATCAGCGGGGCGGAGCGAGCGCCGTTTCCGTCCTGACGGACCGGCGCTTTTTCGGAGGGGAAGGCGCTTTCCTCCAAAGGGTGAAAAAAGCGGTGTCCCTTCCCGTCTTGCGCAAGGATTTCATCCTGGATCCGCTCCAGGTGAAGGAAAGCCGGATGCTGGGAGCAGACGCCATTTTGCTGATCGCCGCCCTGCTGGATCGCGAGCAATTGAGGCGCTTGAGCGAAGCCGCCCACCGCCTCGGCCTCGAGGTGCTGGTGGAGATTCACCGGGAGGAGGAGATCGAACGGGCTTTGGCGTGCGAGCCGGATGTGATCGGAATCAACAACCGGGATCTGGTCACTTTCCAAACCGATCTCGGCACCACGGAGCGGCTCAGGCCGCTGCTTCCGGACACGATTCCGGTAATCGGGGAAAGCGGCGTCACCTCCCCCGAAGATGTGCGGCGAATGGCCCGGGCGGGGGTGGACGGCGTGTTGGTGGGCGAGTTCCTCATGCGGCAGGAGAATCCGGAAAGCGCCGTGCGCGCGTTGATCGGGGGTGGGGCAGCTTGAGACGAACCTTTGTGAAGATTTGCGGGCTTCGGACGACGTCGGACATGGAGGCCCTCCAGGGCGTCGATCTGGACGCCGCCGGATTCATTCTGGTTCCCGGGCGGCGGCGATTTGTGCCGCCGGAACAGCTGAAGGTTCTCCTCCGGATGCTTCCGCCGGGTGCCATGGCCGTGGGCGTGATGATGAATCCGACACGGGATGAAGTGATGGACTGGTTTTTCCGAGCCGATCTGGACGCGGTGCAGCTGCACGGGGAAGAATCCCCCGAGTTTTGCCGGTGGGTCAAAAAGACCCTGTCGGTGCAAGTGATCAAGGCGTTCACCCCGGATGAAGCGGCGGAAAAAGGGACCGCGGAAGCCTACGCCCCCTGGGTGGACAGTGTCTTGCTGGATTCCGCCTCCGGCGGGCAAAAGGGGGGGACCGGCATCCGCTTTTCCTGGGAACGGATCGTCGAGATCAGGAAAAAGTGGCACGCGGCCAAGCGTCCGGTTTGGGTGGCCGGCGGACTCAATCCCGAAAACGTGGGGGAGCTTGTGGCGCGTTTTGCTCCGGACGGAGTCGACGTGTCCAGCGGAGTGGAGACGGACGGATGCAAGGACCGGGAAAAGGTCCGTTCCTTTGTGGAGAGGGTGAGAATATATGATCAAAAACCAGTTTGCAACCCAAACTAAGCGTTTTTCCTCCCATTTCGGCCCCTACGGGGGCCGCTACGTCCCGGAAACATTGATGAACGCCCTCTTTGAACTGGAAAAGGGGTTTTGCGAAGCGGTGGAAGACCCCCGGTTTCTCAGAAGGCTCAAGGAGCTGAGGGAGGAATATTCCGGACGGCCCACGCCCCTTACCTTTGCCGAAGGATTGACGCGCAAGGTCGGAGGCGCCCGGATTTACCTGAAGCGGGAGGATTTGAACCACACCGGCGCCCACAAGATCAACAACACCCTGGGGCAGGCGCTTTTGGCCCTCAGGATGGGGAAGAAGCGCCTGGTGGCCGAAACCGGCGCGGGTCAGCACGGAGTGGCTTCCGCCACGGTGGCGGCTCTGCTGGGAATGGAGTGCGTCGTGTTCATGGGGGAGGAGGATGTTCAAAGGCAGAAGTTGAACGTCTTCCGGATGAAGTTGTTGGGGGCGGAGGTCGTGCCCGTCCGTTCGGGGACGCGCACTCTCAAGGATGCCACCAATGAGGCGATCCGTCATTGGGTCACCCACGTGGAGGACACCTTTTACATGTTGGGGTCGGCGGTGGGCCCCCATCCCTATCCGCAGATGGTCCGGTATTTTCAGCGGGTGATCGGGGATGAGGCGCGGAAGCAGATCCTCGAAAAGGAGAAGCGTCTGCCGGACCATGTGGTGGCCTGTGTCGGCGGGGGCAGCAACGCGATCGGCATGTTTGCCGCCTTTTTGGAAGACCGGGAAGTCCAGCTGCACGGTGTGGAAGCGGCGGGGAAAGGCCTGTCCACGGGGAAACACGCGGCGACGCTGTGCAAGGGAAGGCCCGGTGTGCTGCACGGCTCCTACAGTTATCTCCTGCAGGACGAACACGGACAAGTGCTTCCGGCCCATTCGATCTCCGCAGGATTGGATTACCCCGGGGTGGGTCCCGAACATTCCCATCTGAAGGACACGGGACGGGTCCGGTACACGGCGGTGACGGACGGGGAAGCGCTGGAGGCGGTTCGCCTGCTGTGCCGGACGGAGGGCATTTTGCCGGCGCTGGAGTCGGCTCACGCCGTCGCGGAAGCGGTGAAAATCGCCAAAGCGGCCGGAAGGGACCGGATCGTTCTGATCTGTTTGTCCGGCCGGGGAGACAAGGACGTGGAGACGATGGCGGCGCATATGGGAGGGTCGGCGGATGGAGCGGATTAGGGAAGCGTTTCAAAGGAGCCGGGCTCCCCGGCTGATCCCCTTTATCATGGCGGGGGATCCCGACATGGAAACGACGGTGTCCCTGCTGCGGCTGCTGGATCAAGAGGGAGCGACGGCGGTGGAAGTGGGGTTTCCCTTTTCGGATCCGCTGGCCGACGGTCCGGTGATCCAGCAGGCGGCCTGGCGGGCCCTGGGCCAGGGAGTGACACTGCACCGCTTGTGGGAGATGGTCTCCATCGCCCGGGAGCGGGGAGTACAGGTGCCGCTGATCTTGTTTTCCTATTACAACCCGCTGCTTTCCTACGGCCTTCGCCCGCTGGTCACCGATGCCAAGCGGGCGGGATTCAACGGCCTCATCGTTCCCGACCTGCCCGTGGAAGAGAGCGAGGGACTGCGCGAACTGTGCGACCAGGCGGGACTGGCCCTGATTCCGCTGGTGGCTCCCACTTCCCGGGAGCGGATCGGGAAAATCGCGTCCCGGGCCAGGGGGTTCGTCTATTGCGTTTCGTCCCTGGGGACGACGGGGCGGAGGGAACGCTTTTCCCATGGGGTGGAGCGCTTCCTTCAGGAAGTACGGAGCCGCTCTCCGGTTCCCATCGTGGTGGGGTTCGGCATCTCCCGGGGGGAGCATGTCCGCCACTTTTCCCGGTTTGCCGACGGTGTGGTGGTCGGAAGCGCCCTTGTCGAACAAATTGCTTCCGTTTCGGAGAAGCTGCGGCGTGAGGAAGATCGGCCGCAGGCCCTGGAGGATATCCGGAGGTTTGTCAGGAGGCTGAAAACGGAGTAAGATAAAGAGAAAAACAGCGGGGAGGAACCATATGAAACCGAAGGCAGCCATTCGCGGCTTGCCGGTCTATGAGCCGGGCAAGCCCTTGGAAGAAGTGAAGCGGGAGCTGGGGCTCGATGACGTGATCAAGCTGGCTTCCAACGAGAACCCCTTTGGGTGCTCTCCAAAGGTGAAAGAACGCCTTGCATCCGAATTTTCCTCGCTTCCCCTCTATCCGGAGGGAACGGCCCCGGAACTGCGCCGGGCGCTTTCGGAGCGGCTCAAGGTGGATCCCGAGGGGATCATCCTCGGAAACGGTTCGGATGAGATCATTCAAATGGTTTCCCGAGCTTATCTCGAAACGGGCGATGAAGCGGTGATGGCGGACAAGACCTTTCCCCGGTACAAGACCCAGACGTTGATCGAAGGGGCCAAACCGGTGGAGGTTCCCCTGCGGGAGGGGGTGCATGATCTTTCCGGAATGCTGCGGCGGGTGACGGACAGGACCAAGATCCTGTGGATCTGCAATCCCAACAACCCGACGGGAACCATTGTCGATGCGCCGTCCCTCACCGGATTCCTGGAGGAACTTCCCGATCACGTGTTGGTGGTGATCGACGAAGCCTACGCCGAATATGTGACGGATCCCGCCTATCCCGATTCGGTTCGGCTCCTGGAGAAACATCCGAGGCTGATCGTTCTCCGGACCTTTTCTAAAATCCACGGGCTGGCTTCGCTCCGGATCGGCTACGGGCTGGCCCACCCCGACATCGTGCGGGAACTGAACCGGGTGCGGGAGCCCTTCAACGTGAACCGTCTGGCGCAACGGGCGGCGCTCGCCGCCCTGGAGGACGAAGCCTTCGTCCGAACATGCCGGGAACAAAACCGGCGGGGGATCGAGCAGATCTTACGCCGGCTTGAGGAGTGGAATCTGTTTTATTATCCCCCTCACGGGAATTTCATTCTGCTGGACACGGGCCGTCCCGCGGATGAAGCCTTTGAATTTCTGCTGAAACGAGGGGTGATCGTTCGTTCCGGAAAGGCTTTGGGTTATCCCACCTTCATCCGGGTGACGGTGGGAACGCCGGAACAGAACCGGCGCTTTTTGGATGCGCTCGGGGAGTTTGTGGCGGAAAAGGAAGCGGATCGGCCATGAAGGCGGCGGTGCTGGGAGTCGGCCTGATCGGCGGTTCGCTGGCTCTCTGCCTGAAAGAGCGGACGAATTGCCGCGTCTTTGGTTATGACCATTCCCAGGAAACCCTGGACTGGGCCGTCGCCGCCGGTGTCATCGACGAAGGAAGCCGCCGGCTGGAAGAGGCGGTGAAGGATGCGGAGTTCATTTTTTTGGCGGTCCCCGTGGGAACGATTCCCGAACTTTTGTCCCGCCTGGAACGGCAACCCCTTTCTCCCGGGTGCATCATCTCGGACGTGGGCAGCACCAAAGGAAAATTGGTCCGTTGGTTCGAGGAATTTCGAAAGCGGGGAGTGACATACATCGGCGGACACCCGATGGCAGGCTCCCACCGTTCCGGTGTGGAGGCCGCCCATTCCTTGCTGTTTGAAAACGCCTATTACATTTTGACTCCCTCGCCGGAGACGCCGCTTTCTGAAGTGCAAAAATTGAGCAGTCTTCTCCAGCAAGCGACAAAGGCCAAAATGGTGATCATGGATCCCCATCACCACGACCGGCTGGTGGGGGCGATCAGCCATCTGCCCCACATCATCGCCGCCGGTTTGGTCAATCAGGTGGGG
Organism: Planifilum fulgidum; assembly: GCF_900113175.1. Taxonomy (NCBI): domain Bacteria; kingdom Bacillati; phylum Bacillota; class Bacilli; order Caryophanales; family Thermoactinomycetaceae; genus Planifilum; species Planifilum fulgidum. Next base: position 137,297 of record NZ_FOOK01000004.1, read on the forward strand.
CGTTACAACGAGGAAAACGAATGGTTTCACCGCCTGGCCGCGGGGGGATTCCGGGACTTGACCCGGATCGCCGCCAGCCATCCCGTCATGTGGCGGGACATTCTGATGAGCAACCGCGGGGAACTGCTCAGGCTGATGGAGGATTGGCTGTCGGTGATGGAGGAGGTGCGGGACGCCATCGAGCGGGGAGATGCGGAGGAGATCGAAAATTTTTTCCGCCGGGCGCGATTCCTTCGACAACAGCTCCCCGAACGGAAAAAGGACATGTTGCTCCCCTCCTTCGAGTGTTACGTGGATGTGCCGGACCAACCCGGCGTGATCGGCTGGGTGGCCATGTTGCTCGGGAACGAGGGCATCAACCTGAGCAACATCGGCATCATGGAGAACCGGGAGGATGCCGCCGGCGTGCTCCGGCTCGTGTTCCAAAAGGAAGAGGATTTGAAACGGGCGATCCGCATTCTGAGCGATGCGGGCTATCGGGTGTTTTCGTTTGATTGAAAATCGGCCCGGGGCTCCGGGCTTTCGGCATGGCGGAAATCCCGCGGCTTGATGTGATTTGCGCGATTTAACCCTGCTTTACCGGCGGACGCTTTTCAACAAGGGAAGACGGAAAGGAAAGGGTGCAGATGCTGAAAATCGGCAAAGGAAAAGCCTTCGACAAGGTGCTTCAGGTTCCGGGGGACAAGTCGATTTCCCACCGGGCGGTGATGTTCGGGGCCATCGCCGAAGGGACGACCCGGATCGAAAATTTTTTGCCCGGGGAGGATTGCCTCCATACCATCGAATGTTTTCGGCGCTTGGGCGTGAAGATCGATCGGGAGGGTCCCACCACCCTGACCGTTCACGGCCGAGGATGGCAGGGGCTGCGGGAACCGGACCAATGCCTCGATGTGGGCAATTCCGGCACGACGATCCGGCTGCTGCTGGGCATTCTGGCCGGCAGCCCCTTCTTTTCCATCGTCCACGGGGACGCATCGATTGCCCGCCGGCCGATGGACCGGGTGGTGGAACCCCTGCGCCGGATGGGGGCGCGGATCGACGGCCGGGACGGCGGAAGATTTGCTCCCCTCGCGGTACGCGGTGGAGAACTGAGAGGAATTGAACACCACAGCCCTGTGGCGAGCGCCCAGGTGAAATCCTGTCTCCTGCTCGCAGGACTTCGGGCGGAAGGGTGGACCCGGGTGCGGGAGCCCCACCCATCCCGGGACCATTCCGAACGGATGCTGACGGCCTTTGGGGCGAAGCTTTCCCTGGAGGAAGGAACGATATCCGTCCGGGGAGGCCAAGGCCTTTCCGGCCGACACGTCCGGGTGCCGGGGGACATCTCCTCGGCGGCCTTTCTTTTCGCCGCCGCGCTGCTGGTTCCCGGCAGCCGGGTGACGGTCCGGGACGTGGGAATCAATCCCACCCGAACAGGCATTCTTGATGTGTTCCGATCCATGGGGGCGGAGGTGACCGTCACCCCGAAGGACCAATGGTGCGGGGAGCCGGTGGGAGATGTCACCGTGACCGGCGGACCGCTACGGGGCGTCGAAGTGGGCGGTTCATTGATTCCCCGCCTGATCGACGAGATTCCCGTGCTGGCGGTGGTGGCCACCCGGGCGGAGGGAAGAACGGTGATCCGCGACGCCGCCGAGCTGAAGGTGAAGGAAAGCAACCGGATCGCCACGGTGGCGGAGGAACTTCGCAAATTGGGGGCGCGGGTGGAAGAGACGCCGGACGGGATGGTGATCGAAGGCCCCACTCCTCTGCGGGGAGGCCTGCTGGACAGCCACGGCGACCATCGGATCGGAATGGCCATGGCCGTCGCCGGACTGGCCGCCGACGGGGGTGTGGGCGTGAACGGGGAGGAAGCCATCGCCGTTTCCTTTCCCAATTTCGCGGCGATCCTCAAGGAATTGGAATGAATATATAAAGGAATATTCGCGAAAAACAGTCAGAGGGAATCCATCTGAAAATTGAGAATTACCTGTTGACACGCTGTCCGGGCCCTTGTATAATGAAACTACAGTATGGTTTCTCTCCACTCCTATCCATATCGTGCACGTTCTGTGCATCCGCCTGCTCGACGGGCGGTTCTTTTTTTTGCGGAAGGGACATACCCTGTCAGAAGAGGGAGGGGGGAACATGAAGGGAAGGATCCGGCCGCTGATGGCGGAGATGGCATTTGTCCTGGTTTCCGTCGCTTTGCTCAAGGAATGGCTGTTTCCCCTTTTCATCGGATACTGGTTCACCGATGCGGAGCTTGCGGCGGCGCAACTGGAGCGGACGGCGATTCTCACCGGAACGGTCACCGCGATCATTTATGCGGGGCTGGGTTCGTCGGCCAAATACGGCCACGGCCTTTCCTACACCCGGTCCCTGGGAGCCTTTGCGGCGGTGCATGCGCCGGTGCTGCTCAGCTGGATCCCCGCGCTGGATTCCCTTTCCCTCCTTCGCTTCATCCGCCTCACCTGGGAAGGACTGCTGGGGGATGCGCTGGGCCTTTTTCGTCTCGTGAATCCCGATGCCCTGCCCGTTGCGACGCTTCTCCTGGCGCTGCTGCTGTACACGGCGGGGCGGGGGCTTCGAATCGAGGACCAAAAGCGGCGGGAAGAACCGGACAGGCGCCGCGTTCGAATTCCTTACCGCCACCGGGGTTGACGGCAACGTCCTGTCTTGCGCTTTACCACCGCTGGCGGAGGCCAAAGGCAGCAAAAGCATGCATATAGCCGCCGATCGGCGGGGCGGCCGTCGCCCGGGGATCCAGCCGGCTGATCGTCGGAGACATCTTTCGGAGGGAACGCGAAGGCCGGAGGATCACAGCCGACGGATTGATCCGGGCAAGCTGAAGGACCCGAAAAGCGCGGCCGGCCTTGCGGGAGCCCTGCGAGGCCGGCGACCTGCCGCCGATGCGCCGGAAGAAGGGGCGGCGTAAGGAGTTCGTGCCGGCGGCCATGGCCGGACAAGGCGGGAAGTGCGGCCGGCAATTGATCTTTCCCCCCGGACGGCCAAACGGCGGGATGCAAAGGGGGAAGCGCGCCGGAAAAGCCGTTTCGATTCCGGAAGGGCCTAAGGCATGATGGACGGTTTCGTTTCAGCGGCGCTCGGCGTGCGCTTGTTGCGCGGGCGCGGCCTAAGGACGGCGCGCCGAAAACAGCCATCGAAGGGCATCAGGGACGCTTGCGGCCGCCGAAGATGGATGGGCCGCCCCGGATGCATGGGCCGGAACGGAGTCCGAACGGATTGCCTCCAAGGAGTATGTGGACAGAGAGCGGTTGCGCGTTTTCCAAGGAAAAACTGATCGGCCGGGGAGATGAATGGAGCTTCCGCCCTTTCTTTGCGGAGTTCATGCATCATCCCGGGAACAGGATGTTTCTTCGGGGATGGCGGGTGGGATCAGCGGAGGCCGGATTCCGCCGCACCCAAATCAACAGGCAGATCCCCTCCGAATCGGGGCTGAAACCCGTTCGGCACTTATGGCCAAACAGGTCACCGTGATTTCGCCGCTTTTGCATTGAAGGGCGCGCGGGATGTTTAAAGAACGTTGCTCTTTACGGAAAGTCGTCCCCATTTTCCGGGAATGAAGGGGCCGGTCCATGGACGATTCCCGCGCGCGGGCGGACGACAAAGATTCCAACGGTGACGGCCGCTTGGGATCGCTGGGAAAGGAAAGCTAAGCCACGCAGCCGGCCTAAACCCAGACGGGGAATCAAACAGGCCGGTTTTTTGGTGTCCGGAAAAGCCCTCTTTTTCAGCGGAAGGGGGCTCACATGGGGATGCAGCGCCCGAACCTTAGACCATTGAAACGCCTGTTTGAGATGAGGGGTGTGGGCGTCGCACCGACCGCCGGACGCCGCATTTTTGAAATCCGGCGGAAAAGCGATTGGTTCCGTGATATCCGATCATGGGAATACTCCTTTTCCCGGGATTGAAAAAACGGCCTCCGAAAGGCACGGACCGAGCAAGTCATATTTTCCCTGTTTTTGTACACGCTAACAAAAAACGATGCGGAAACGGGGAGATGCGCGGTGAACATCGCCGAGCTGTTGACCTACACGGACATCGATCAGCTGAACCGCATCCGGAGAACCTACGGCTTTGAAGGAAGCGTTCATTCCAAGAACGAATTGATCCGAACACTCCTTTTCCACCTCGGTGGAAGGCGGGAACTGTCGGAACAGATCCGAAGCTGCGATGCGGTCCAGAACCGCTTTTTGCAATTGGTTTTTTTTGACTTGCGGGATGTATTCAGCATGGAGGAGCTCCTCGGGAAGGCGAAGGCCGCCTTCGGAAAGGAAGAGGGGGATTTGCGCAGCCTGATCCTTTGGCTCCTGAAGCGGGGATGGCTCTTTCCGGGGGTGACTCCGCGCACGCGCCATCTGTACCAGGTGCCCGGGGATTTGAAGGAGAAGATCAACCGCCTGTTTGCGGAAGAATATTTGGAGGATGCGGTCGAGGAACCGGTGGTCTACCGCGATGAACAGGGCATGCTGGCGCGGGATCTCCACCGCTTCCTGTCCTTTGTGATGCACAACGACGTTCCGCTCACGGCGGAGGGAGCCATTTATCGCCAGCACCAGCGGAAACTGTTTAAATCCTTCATCGTGCCGGAAAAACCGGTCGACAAGAAAGGATGGCGGTTCGGCTTCGGACGCAGGTATCACCTGTATCCCGACCGGTTTTCCCTGATCTATGATTATGCCTATTATCAGGGCTACATCACCGAAGAAGAGACGGGATGGATCCGTTTAACGGAGAAGGGAGCGGGGAAAATATTAAATGACGAAACGGAGTCCAGCCAAGAGATTTACCGCTTTTGGCTGCGCCTTTACCGAAAGCCTGTTCCCCATCTTCCGGTCGTGGTCCGTTGGATCGATCTCCTCGCGCGGGGAAGGTGGACCTCGGTCGGGGTGATTTCAAAGGCTGTCGCCGATTGGATCGAATCCTATTATTACGAGACGGAAGAAACCCTTCTGCGGCGCATTTTGAAAATGATGATGCATCTCGGAGTCGTCCGGATGGGGGAAGGAGCGGACGGGAAGGAGCTGGTGTCCGTCACCGAGGAGGGACATGCGCTGATCACCGGCGTTTCGGGCTTTTCCGAAGAGGGGTTGGACGACCGCTTTTCAAATCCTTTATTTGGAAAACGACTGGTGTAAGGAGGAAATTCTGCCTGCCGTGTGGAATGAATAAAAATACCGGCATCCGGCGGAAAATCGCTGAATATTCAATCGTCGAAGGGAGGATCGCGATGGGCGATGTAAGCATATCCGACAAGAAGGATTTCATCCAGTGGTTTTTAAACCGCTACGAACTGCGGAAGCGGGAGTCGGCCTGGCTGCTCAGTTACCTCTCCTCCGACGATGAATTGCTCAAACGCGTTCATTTTGTTGAAAACTTAAGAAATTTGCCAAAAACGATCATGATGTCAACGCGCTGCGTCCGAATGACTTCCTTCAAATTCACCAAGCACAACCGGGTGAGCACGGACGTCGAGACGGCGTTTTACGATATTCGTTCCTGTCCCCATGAAGACATCTATATCGGCCTGTACTTCAAGGACCGTTCAACTTGTCCGGAATACGCCGCAGTATTGGAGGTTAATCCCATGGAGAGACAAGATCTTGTTCAAGACACTCTGTTGGGGCTGTTGGCGGAGATCGTCCTCGACCGGGCGATCAGGGACTTTCGTGAACGCGAGTTGTACCGGCAGATCGATCAGGCCTTGGCGGAAGGGGACGAAGCGAAATTTTTACAATTAACCGAAGAATGGCGGAACCTGGTGGAACAAAAGAAGTGATTTGGGGTATAATGCTCGGAAAAGGCCGGGCATTTTTTTTGTGAAAGGTGTTTTCGATGCGATTGACTGAGATGCGTCAAGATGAATGGACAAAGGTTGCCCCGTATGTCGACACGCTCTGCCTTCCGGTTTACCGCACCGCTTTTTCGGAGAAGCGGATCCGCCTGGAGGAGAGGAGAGTCGTCGAAGCGGTGGCGGACCGGGTGGAGAGGGCGCTTACGGGACGATTGCTCCTGTTGCCCGCGATCGCTTACGAAGGGGGGGACCGGGAAGCCTTCCGCGCCTATCTGGGCAATGTCTTGGCGGAATTGGCCCGTTCGGCCTTTCATCATCTCGTGATCGTCGTGCCGGAGGATCTGGCGGAAGCGGCCGAGGCCCGCGGAAAGATCGCGGTTCATCCGCTTCCTTCCCGAAATGAGGCGACGGAGGAGGAGATCGAGGAGTGGGCCGAGGCGCTGCGGGAGCGGATTGTCCGCCTGTGGCAGGGGGCGGATGATGAAAACGCCTCCGACGAGGAAAGCTAAGAGAGATCCGTTTTCGCCCTTTCGACGCTTTTCTTGACATGCGGTGAGACGGTTGGCTATCATGGATATGTCCTAGCGCTGATGGTTCCGGTCCGGTGGACGTTTAACCCGTATAGAGGGAGGTCGGATGCGTCGTGAGTGAAGAGGAGAAAGAGCGGCGAAAGCAGGGGATCTCCCGCCGTAAATTCCTCACTTACACCTTGGGGGGAACGGGCGGATTTCTCGCTTCGGTGATGCTCTACCCCATGGTTCGCTTTGCCGTCGATCCCGTGACGAAGGGCGGGGCGGAGGCGGAATTTGTCGACGTCGGTCCCGTCGACGAATTCAACGAAACCTACAAGTCCGTCCAGTTCTCCGTCAAGCAGGAGGACGGTTGGTACACCCCCAAAGAGGGGACGAAGCTGACCGCCTGGGTGCGGAAAAACCCCGACGGGAAAATCATCGCCCTCTCTCCCGTCTGCAAGCATCTGGGATGCACGGTGACGTGGGAGGGCAATCCCCAGTTCAAGAACGAGTTTTTCTGTCCGTGCCACTTCGGTCGGTACGACGAAAACGGGGTGAACATTCCCGGTTCTCCGCCTACGGCTCCCCTGGACATGTACGAGACGAAGGTGGAGAACGGAAGGCTCCTCCTGGGCAAGATCGTGCCGCGAACGGGGGTGTAATGGGATGCTGCGAAAGATCTACGATTGGTTGGACCACCGGTTGGACATCACGCCGATGTGGCGGGGTTTGGCCGACCACGAGGTGCCCGAGCACGTCAACCCGGCCCACTATTTTTCCGCGTTCATTTATTGTTTCGGCGGTCTGACCTTTTTCATCGTGGTGATTCAGATTTTGTCCGGGATGTTTTTGACCATGTACTACGTTCCGGACATCGTTCACGCCCACGCCAGCGTGAAATACCTGCAGAACGAAGTGGCCTTCGGCCAAATCGTCCGGGGGATGCACCACTGGGGCGCCAGCGTGGCGATCGTCATGCTGTTCCTCCACACCCTGCGCGTCTTCTTCACCGGTGCCTACAAACACCCCCGGGAGTTCAACTGGGTGATCGGCATCCTGCTCTTTTTTGTGATGTTGGGGCTCGGCTTCACCGGTTACCTGCTGCCGTGGGACAACAAGGCGTACTTCGCCACCAAGGTTGGGGTTGAAATCGCGGCGTCCGTTCCGGTCATCGGTCCGTACATCGCCTCTTTCCTACTGGGAGGGGATATCGTCGGAGCGCGGACGTTGGCCCGATTCTTTGCCCTCCACGTGTTCTTCCTCCCGGCACTCTTGTTGGGGCTGTTAGGAGTTCACTTCTTCCTGATCCGGAGACAGGGCATCTCCGGGCCGCTATAAGGCGAACGCGTTAGGGGGGAGATCGCTTGGCACAGGATAATGGAAACAACAAGGAAATTATCTATGTCGGGGATTCGAAGGTTCGCGCCAACGGACCCAAGCCGGCTCCGAAGGATTATTCCGAGTTTCCCGGCAGGACGGAGCCGTTTTTCCCCAACTTCCTGCTGAAAGAGTGGATGGTGGCTGTCGTCGTTCTCGTCGGATTCATGACGCTGGTGATGGCGGAAGAGCCGCCCCTTGAAAAGATGGCCGATCCGAACGACACCAGCTACATTCCCGTTCCCGACTGGTACTTCCTGTTTTTGTACCAGCTGCTCAAGTTCAAGTGGGCTTCGGGGCCCTTCGTGGTGATCGGCACGGTGGTGATTCCGGGGATCGCCCTGACCGCCCTCCTTTTGGCCCCTTGGCTGGACCGGAGCAAGGAACGGCGTCCTCTCAAGCGGCCGGTTGCCACGGGCTTGATGCTGCTGACGCTTGTGGCCATGGTGATCCTTACCTGGGAAGCCGTGGACGAGCACGAGAAACAGATGGCATCCGCCCCCTCGGGTGGCGGGGATGGCGGCGGTGAAATCGTCGCCGCCGACGATCCCGCCTATACGGAGATCTACAAAAATCAATCCTGCGCCCAATGTCACGGCGAAAACCTGGAAGGGGTGAACGGACCGTCCCTCCTCGGTGTCGGGAAGAAATTGAAGGCCGAGGACATCATCCAGATCATCGACAACGGCCGGGGAGCGATGCCCCCCGGAACCTTCCAGGGAACGGACGAGGAAAAGAAAAAGCTGGCCGAATGGCTGGCCAAGCAGAAATAACCGCTCATCGCCCGGGCCGCTCGGCCCGGGCCTTTTTGTCTGAAGGGGGATGGCCGATTGATTTCGCTGCGCGGGCTCTTGATGGGCAACCTGGATCGTCCCTGGATGTTGTGGTCGCTCTTTGCGGTCAACCTGCTCGGGTCCATCTACGGGTTTTACTGGTACAAGGAGCAACTGGCGGCGACCGCAAGCTGGCTCAATCTGTTCGTTCCGGACAGTCCCACGGCCAGCAGCGCCTTCACCCTGGTGCTTCTGCTGTACGCTCTCCGGAGGAGAAGCCCCCTCATCGAGGCCTTTGCCGCCGTCACGCTGTTCAAGTACGGCGTTTGGGCGGTGGCCGTCATTCTCCTGGGGGGGATGGCGGCGCCCGTACCCTTTCCGGATTCCCTGCGCTGGACGGACTGGATGCTGATGGCCTCCCACACGGGGATGGCGGTGGAGGCGATCCTGTACAGCCGCTTTTTCACTTATCAGCAGCGTCACTTGATGCTGGTCGGGGCATGGACCCTGCTGAACGACGGGATGGACTATCTCTTGGACATCCACCCCTGGCTTCCGGCATCCATCAGCCATCTGGACGGGGTCATCGGACTGTTCACCCTGGGGCTTTCCCTCGTCAGCCTGCTCCTGTTTGCCCTGCTGGGGCTCTCTCCCCGAAAAGAGCGGAAATGGGAGTATCGACCGATCGGAATATGAGCTTTGAAAGACGCCTTGCGGGAGGGATTACCGCAACATGCGGGCCCTCCCGTTTTTCCATGTCCGCCTGAGGCGGGAAGCCGCAGCACTCCGGAAGAAGCCCGGAAAAATCCCGGTGAGTGGTGCAAGGAAGCTTCGCCGGAAGGGTGCGGAAATTTGCGCCGCCGGGGGCCGGAAGCCGCATCTGTCCCTCGCCTTAAGCGGGGTTGTTTCATCCTCTCCGGTGAGCGCGGGGTAGGCTTTTGGGCGGCCCTTTCTTTTTTCGGGCCCGGAATCCGATGTCTGCGGACGTCTAAAATCCCTTTCATACCCGGGACATGCACCCCATATGATGATAAAAGAAAGATCCTTTGCGGATCAGATCGCGAAAGGGAGACGGAAATTGTGTACAAGCCCAGGATATTGCGATGGATGGCCATCGTTGTGATCGGCGCCTTCGTCCTTTCTTCCGCGGCGGGGAACGCGGATCGGGCCGAAGCGGAGGCGTGGGCGAAACAGGCGGAAGAGATCCATCGGCTGGTAAAGGAGAAAAAATGGGCGGAGGCCCGGAAACCGCTGGCCGAGTTGGCGGCCGGCTTTTCCCGGGCGGATTTTTCCGATGAAGAGGTGTCCACCGAGGCGATCCATGCCCTGGCCGAATGCCTGCTCGACCTGGAGGGGAAGCTGAATCAGATCCGGCCCGAACAGGACGTGCTCCTCACTTCGGCGATCCGCCTCCGCTTGGCCTTCGACGCCCTTTCCCACCCGAACCAGCCGCTGTGGCAGGAACGTTACCCGGAAATGGTGCGGAACATCCGGCAATTGGAGCGGGCGGTGCAATCGGGAAGCCGGGAAGAGGTGCGGGAGGCGGTCGATAAGCTGTTCGGCGAGTACCAGTTGATCCGCCCCGCCCTCGCGGTGTCCAAATCGCCCCAGACGACGGCCAAGGTGGATTCGGTGATCGCCTTTATCCGCAGCAGGTCCGACGGCGCCCCGCTGGATCGCCGGGAGATTGCGGAAGGGGTGAAGCGGCTTGAGAAGATGATGGAACCGCTCTTTTACGGAACGGAGGAAGAGGTGATCGCCTTGGCCCGGCGGACCCATCCGCCGGAGGTTCTCCCGCTTCTGTGGGTGGGGGGAGTGATCGCCGCGGTGCTCGCCTATGTGGGGTGGAGAATGTATCGGGCGGAACAGGCGGCGGCGAAGGATGGAAGGGAGCGTCAGGCCTTTTCGGACGATTCCTTTTCGTAGGTAAACCCTTCCCCCAACACATCCCGCACATCGTGCACGGTCACGAAGGCATAGGGGTCCACCGAATGCACCAGCTGTTTCAGGCGGGGAAGTTCCGGACGGCTGAGGACGACGAAGAGAACCTCCTTCTCGGTCCCGGTGTATCCTCCCTTTCCTTTCAAGAGGGTCACCCCCCGGTTCATCTCGCGGGTGATCCGCTCGGAGATGGCCACGGCGGAGTTGGAGATGATGGTGACGCCCTTGGCGGCGTTCAGGCCCTCCACGACGAAATCGACCACCCGGGCGCCGACGAACACGGCCACCAGCGTGTACATCGCCTTTTCCCTGCCGATGTGGAAGGCGGACAGGGTGATGACGACAAAGTCGAAGATCATGAAGGTGCGTCCTATGCTCCAGTCCAAATATTTTTGGGCCAAGCGGGCGAGGATGTCCACTCCTCCGGTGGTGCCGCCGGTGCGGAAGATCAGGCCGAGGCCGACGCCCACCAGCACGCCGGTGTAGAGGGAGGCAAGCAGCAGGTCACCGGGCAGGGGATCGCCCCATCCTTCGGTGAGCCACAAAAAAAAGGAGACGGCGTTGGTGCCGATGATGGTGTAGATCAGCGTCTGTTTGCCGAACACCTTGTAACCGATAAAATACAGGGGGATGTTCAGCGCGAAGATCACCAGCCCGGGGGAGAGGCCGAACAGGTAGTGGGCGAGCAGGGCGATCCCGGTAAACCCGCCCTCCCCCAGCTTGTTGGGCACCGCAAAATAGTTGATGCCCAGGGAGAAGATGAAGGCCCCCACGAGGATCATCAGGATGTTTTTCGCGTGTTTCTTGATCTGCTTCTTCAACGCAATCGCCTCCGAGCATTCCAATGGAAGAAACGGCCGGCATGTCCGGCCGTTTCTGATTTCAATCCCGCTTTATTATACATACCCCCGGAGGCCGAGGCAATACGGAAGGGTTTGTTTTCGGGGGACAATTGAGTTACCATGAAGGAGAAATCGGAGGGATGCAGCAGATGGACGGGAAAACCCTGAGACAGTTGCAGCAGGAAGTGGATGCGTACATCGGCCAATTCCGCGAGGGGTATTTCCGGCCCCTCTCCATGCTGGCGCGGATGGCCGAGGAAGTGGGCGAGCTGGCCCGCGAAGTGAATCACCGTTACGGGGAAAAACCGAAAAAGCCCGGGGAGGCCGAGGGAGATATCGCATTGGAGCTGGCGGACATCCTGTTCATCGTGATCTGTTTCGCCAATTCCATGGGCATCGACCTCGAAGAGGCCTTCGATCGGGTGATGCACAAATACAATACCCGGGACGCCGACCGTTGGACCCGGGTGAACAAAGAGTAAGCGGAAGGGAGGGGAGCGTTTCGGCGCCGGCTGCCGAAACGCGCAGGCCGTGAAACCGATCAGGGTCGCCGTTGCGGGGGCAAGCGGCCGGATGGGCCGGGAAGTGGTCAGGATGTTGGTTCGGGAGGAGGCCTTTGAATTTGTCCGGGGCATTTCCCGCTCGCAGGCGGGAAAAGATGTCGGGGAAGTGATCGGCCTCGGTCCCTTGGGAGTCACTTTTTCCGATTCCCTGGAGACGGCGCTTCTGGAGGACCGGCCGGACGTGCTGGTGGATTTCACCGTTCCCGCGGTCGTCAAGCGCCATGTGGAGATCGCCCTGGAGATGGGGGTTCGCCCGGTGGTGGGGACCACCGGCCTGACGGAGGAGGAGATCGCGGAACTCGCCCGCTTGAGCGAAGAGCGCCGGGTGGGGGCGGTGATCGCGCCGAACTTCGCCATCGGCGCGGTGCTCATGATGATGTTCGCCGCCCGGGCCGCCAAATACTTTCCCCACGTGGAAATCATCGAGATGCATCACGACCGGAAACTGGACGCTCCTTCGGGGACGTCCCTCAAAACGGCGGAGATGATCGCCCGAAACCGGCCCGAGATCCGTCAGGGCCATCCCGAAGAAAAGGAAACCCTGGAGGGAGCCCGGGGCGGATACCGGCACGGGTTCCGCATTCACAGCATCCGGCTGCCGGGGATGGTGGCCCACCAGGAAGTGATCTTCGGGGGGCCGGGACAGACGCTGACGCTGCGCCACGATTCGATTCACCGGGAATCGTTCATGCCGGGGGTCAAGCTGGCCATCCAGAAAGTGATGGATCTGGACCGCCTGGTCTACGGCTTGGAACATCTCCTGGAGGAGTAAGGTGAGAAGCGTGAAGCCATTATCCCGCGTTTCGCTGTTGTGGGGGGAGACGCCGGTCCACCCCCTCCCCCGGTTTGCGGAGGCGGTCGGGCTCAAGAGTTGCTGGATCAAACGGGACGATTTGACGGGAATCGCCTTCGGCGGCAACAAGCTGCGCAAATTGGAATACCTGCTCGGGGACGCCCTGTCCAAGGGATGCGACCTGCTCATCACCGGCGGGAGCCCCCAATCGAATCACGCCCGGCTGACCGCGGCGGTGGCGCGGAAGGCGGGCATGGACGCATGGCTCTGTTTTTCCGGAAAAGATCCGGGGGAAGTGCAGGGCAATTTGCTGCTCGACAAGCTTTTCGGGGCCACCATCCACATGACGGGCCGGTACGGCTCGGAGGCCCTGCTGTCCGCGATGGAGGAGCTGGCGCGGGAAGCGGAGAAACAGGGGCGAAAGCCCTACGTGATTCCCGTGGGCGGTTCCACCCCGATCGGCGACTACGGATACACGCGGGCTTGGGAGGAGTGGCGCCGCCAGGCGGACCGGCTGGGTCTTTCGCCGGTCGACTACCTCGTGGTTCCCGTGGGAACGGGCGGCACGCTGGCGGGCCTGGCCGTGGGCAAGCGGCTCTCGCCGGCGCCGGTTCGGCTTGTCGGGTTCAGCGTGTGGCTGAAGGCGTCGGAGGCGCGGGCGGAAACCCTGCGCCTGGAGCGGTCTTTGCTTTCGACTTTGGGGGTCGGCGGCGGGGAAGAGGGCGATTACCTTGTTCTCGACGAGTATGCCGGGCCCAAGTACGGCGTTCCGTCCCGGGAGGGGATGGAGGCGATCCGCCTTTTGGCCAGGACGGAAGGGATTCTGGTCGATCCCGTGTACACGGCCAAGGCCCTGGCGGGGGTGATCGATCTGGCCCGCCGGGGGGAATGGAGGGGCAAACGGGTCCTCTTTTGGCACACCGGCGGCACGCCGGCCCTCTTCACCCATGCCAAAACCCTTGCGGACGGGGGGAAGGAAAATGAACATCGCTCTGATCGCCCACGATCGGAAAAAGGATGAAATGGTTCGCTTCGCCATCGCCTACAAACACCTGCTGAAAAATCACCGCCTCTATGCCACGGGAACCACGGGAAAGCGGATCGCCGAAGCGACCGGGCTGCCGGTGCACCGTTTTTTGTCGGGCCCGCTGGGGGGCGATCAGCAGATCGGGGCCAAGGTGGCGGAAAATGAAATGGACTGCATTATTTTTTTGCGGGATCCTTTAACCGCCCAGCCCCATGAACCGGACATCCTCGCCCTTTTGCGCCTGGCCGACGTGCACCAGATTCCCCTGGCCACCAATCTCGCCACGGCGGAAGTGCTGATCCGCTCAATCGAACAGGGGGATTTCGGCTGGAGGGAAGTCGTCCGAAGCGAAAGGAGGCGAGAGGAGTGACGTCGCTGAAAAAGGCCTCCCCGGTGGCGATCCTCGCCTTCGGGGCGCATCCCGATGACGTGGAGATCGGAGCGGGGGGAATCCTGGCCAAACATGCGAAGGCCGGCCGCCAAGCGGTCATCTGCGATTTGACGGAGGCGGAACTTTCCTCCAACGGCACGGTGGAGACCCGTCGGGAGGAAGCCCGCAGAGCGGCCGAAATCCTGGGAATCGCGGACCGGATCAACCTGGGCTTTCCCGACCGGGGGCTGGGCGGCCGGGAACAGATCAGACAGATGGCCCGGGTGATCCGACGCCTCAGGCCCCGGGTGGTGCTGGCCCCTTATCCGAGGGACCGCCATCCGGACCATGTCGCCGCCGGACAGATGGTGAAGGAAGCCGTCTTCGACGCGGGCATCCGCAAACTGGACGTGGGGGAGGATGCGCCCGCCCACCGGGTGGAGCGGCTGTACTACTATTTCATCAACGACGCCGACCGGCCGCATCTGCTCATCGACATCAGCGAGGTCTACGAGCAGAAGGAAGCGGCCCTCCTGGCCTACCGGAGCCAGTTTCTCCGGAAGGAGGGGGAAGTGGACACCCCCCTCAACCAGCCCCGGTACCTGGAAATGGTGAAGGGACGCGCGCGGCTTTGGGGGCAACAGATCGGCGCGGACTACGCGGAAGGGCTCGCATCGGAATATCCGCCTTCCGTGGGATGGCTCGTATGAGAAGAAAAGAACGGCTGCACATCGGCATCACCTGCTATCCGACCCACGGGGGGTCCGGCGTGATCGCCACGGAGCTGGGCAAGTGGATGGCCGAGAGGGGACACGAAGTTCATTTCATCACCTACGACATGCCTTTCCGCCTTGGGCGGTTTGACCGGAACATCTTTTATCACGGGGTGGAAGCCAACCAATATGCGGTCTTCAAATACCCGCCCTACGACCTGGCGCTGGCCAGCCGGATGGCCCAGGTGGCCAAGGTGCACCATTTGGATCTGCTTCATGTGCACTACGCGGTTCCCCACGCCCTCTGCGCCTACCTGGCCAAACAGATGGTCGGGCCCGAACTGAAGGTGGTGACCACGCTGCACGGGACGGACATCACCGTGCTGGGAGAGGACTCCACCCTTCGGGACATCATCTGTTTCGGCATTCGCGAAAGCGATGCGGTGACCGCCGTCTCCAGGGACTTGGTCAAACAGACCCGGGAGTTGTTCCGGATCGAACGCCAGATCGATCTCGTCCACAATTTCGTCGATTGCCGGGTCTACTATCCCCGGGAGGTCTCCGGTTGGCGCCGGGAGATTGCTCTCCCCGGCGAAAAAATTTTGCTTCACATCTCCAATTTCCGGCCCGTCAAACGGGTGGAGGACGTGATTCGCATCTTTGACCGGGTCCTGAAGCAGGTGCCCGCCCGCCTCCTGATGATCGGAGAGGGCCCGGAATGGTCGCGGGCGGTGCAGCTCGTGCAGGAGCTCAATATTGAATCCCATGTGGAGTTTCTGGGGAAAAAAGACGAAGTGGCCCACTGGATTTCCCTGGCCGATCTCCTGCTCCTCCCCTCGGAGAAAGAGAGCTTTGGCTTGGTGGCCCTGGAGGCGATGGCCTGCGGCGTCCCCACGGTCGGATCAAAGACCGGCGGGCTGCCGGAGGTGGTTATCCACGGGGAGACGGGCTATCTGGCCGAGGTGGGCGATGTGGAGGCCATGGCGCGCTATGCGGTCCGGTTGCTGACCGATCCGGACCTCCACCGGAGGTTTTCGGAAAACGGCATCGCCCGCGCCCGGGAGTTTTTCTGCGTGGATCGGGTCGCGGAGCAGTATGAGGCCATCTATCGCCGCGTGCTCGGGGAGGGATGAGGCGGATGGATCCCTGCCAGGCCGCCCTTTCGATCGTCAAAGAGCTCCGGGAAGCCGGATTTCAGGCCTATCTGGTGGGCGGATGCGTTCGCGACCGGCTGCTGGGAAAGGAGCCGGAGGACTATGATGTCTGCACCGACGCCCGCCCGGACCAGGTTGAAGCCCTGTTTCCCCGGACGATTGCCACGGGCATCCGCCACGGGACCGTGACCGTCATCGCCGCGGGACATCCCGTCGAGGTGACCACCTTTCGCGTCGAAGGCGCCTACCGGGACGGGAGAAGGCCCGATCACGTCCGCTTTGTCGGGCGGGTGGAGGAGGATTTGGCCCGGAGGGATTTCACCATCAATGCGATGGCGCAGGATCCGGAGGGCGCCATCATCGATCCCTTCGGCGGGCGCCGGGATCTGGAGAGGCGGGTGATCCGGACGGTCGGTGCGGCGGAAGACCGCTTTCGGGAAGACGCCCTCCGGATGGTGCGGGCGGTCCGTTTGGCGGCGCAGCTCGAATTTTCCCTCCATCCGGAGACGGAAGCGGCCATCCGGCGCATGGCTCCCGACCTGGCCCGGCTGTCGGTGGAACGAGTCACCCAGGAGCTGGAAAAAGTATGGAAGGCCCGCCGGCCGTCCCGGGCCGTCGCCTCTCTGTTCCGGCTGGGAATGATGAAACATCTCCCCCCCTTCCACCGCTGGGACCTGCCCTCCTTCCCCCGTCCGCCCGCCCTGGACGCCCTGGACGGGGCCGCATCCCGCCGGATGCGCTGGGCGCTTTTGCTCCATCTGTGCGGGCAAAAGCCGGAGGAGGCGGCCGGGCGGCTGAAGGAACTGCGTCTTCCGAGGCGGGATGCGGAGGAAATCGGCCGGTTGTATCGCTCCGCCGCCGCCTGGCCTTCCTCCCTCGCGGAGGAGGAGGGAAAGCGGAGAATCTTCCGCGACGGAATCGGGTTTTGCCGGGAGGCCCTGGAGCTGTCCCGCCGGATGGGGGTGATCGATGAGGCGGCCCGCCTGCGCCAGGTTGAGGCGCTGAACCGGTGGAACGGGGAAATGCCGATCCGCCGGTGGGAGGAACTGGCCGTGAACGGAAAAGATCTGATCGATGCGGCGGGCCGCCCTGCCGGGCCCTGGGTGGGACGCACCCTGCGGATCCTGGCGGATGCGGTCATCCTGGGAAGGCTGCCCAACAATCATCAACTGTTGATAAAGGAAGGTGTTCGGATTGGGAGGGACGCGACAGCAGATCCTGGCGATGATGATTGAAAAAGGGGACGGTTATGTATCCGGGGAAGAGATCAGCCGGAAGCTCGGCCTCAGCCGGACCGCCGTCTGGAAGCACATCGAGGAACTGCGGCGGGAGGGGTATCAGATCGAGGCCCGCCAGAGAAGCGGATACAGACTGGTTTTCCGGCCGGACCGCATACTGCAAGAGGAAATCGCCTGTCATCTTTCCACCCGCTCTTTCGGGCGCGTCCTTCGCACCCTGAAGACCGTCGATTCCACGCAAAAGGTCGCTCACCAGTGGGCCCGGGAGGGTGCCCCCGAGGGGGCGGCGGTCATCGCCGAAGAGCAGACGGCCGGGCGGGGACGGCTGGGCCGGTCCTGGCATTCTCCGCCGGGTTCGGGCATCTGGATGAGCCTCATTCTCCGCCCTCCCATTCCGATCGCCCGCGCTCCCCAGCTGACGCTGATGGCGTCGGTCGGGATCGCCCGCGCCCTCATCGACATGACCCATCTTCCGGTTCGGATCAAATGGCCGAACGATTTGCTGATCCGGGACAAAAAAGTGTGCGGCATCCTGACGGAACTCCGCGGGGAGCAGGACCGGGTCCACTATGCGGTGCTCGGCGCGGGGATCAACGTGAACATCGACGGGGAGGCGTGGCCGCCGGACCTTAAGGGAAAGGTGACTTCCCTGTCGGCGGAGGCGGGACGGGCCTTTCGGCGTTCTCCCTTGATCGCCGCCATGTTGAAGGAACTGGAAGCCATTTATGAAAAGTACCTGGAGCAGGGCTTTTCGGCAGTCCACAAGGAGTGGGAACGGCTGTCGGGAATCCTCGGCCGCCCCGTCAAGGTCCGGAACGCAAGCGGAGAAGTGTCGGGGATCGCCCGGGGCCTGAACGGGGACGGCGCTTTGCTCCTGGATACGGAAGAAGGCCTCATCCCGATCTACTCGGCGGAAATCATCGAAGGTTGCCAATCCCGATCTTTTTGATTAACCTAAAAGAGAAGGCGGCATCCGCGCGGAGCCGCACTGACGGATTTTCACTCAATTGAAAAGATTCTGCTTCGAGCCCGAGGGACGGAGACAGAGGACGGATAAAAAAAAGAGCGCCTTTGGTCCTTATGGGCTGAAGGCGTTTTTTCTTCTCCTCCCCGGAGCCGCGAACAGGGGGGAAACACATGGGCAAATCTTCAAAGGTGACGACGCGTACCCTTTCCCGGATGAAGCAAAAGGGAGAGCCCATCGCCATGCTGACGGCCTATGATTACCCGTCGGCCAAGCTGGCGGAGGCGGCCGGCGTCGATGTGATTCTGGTCGGGGATTCCCTCGGCATGGTCGTTTTGGGCTACGACTCGACCGTCCCCGTCACCCTGGACGACATGACCCATCACACCAAGGCGGTGGTGCGGGGAGCCGAGCGGGCCATGGTGGTGGCCGATCTTCCTTTCCTGACGGCCCATCTGGGAAAGGAGGAGGTTCTTCGGGCCGCCGGCCGCCTGATGCAGGAGGGCGGTGCCCAGGGAGTGAAAATGGAGGGCGGCGAGGCGATCGTTGACGCGGTGCGGGCCTGCACCGCCGCCGGCATTCCGGTGATGGGGCATCTGGGCCTTACGCCCCAGTCGGTGCACCAGCTTGGGGGATACCGGATTCAGGGGAAGGATGCGGAGATGGCCCGGCGCATCCTCCGGGAGGCCCGGATGCTGGAGGAGGCGGGCATCTTCGCCCTGGTGCTGGAATGCGTTCCGGAGGAACTGGCCCGGGAAATCACCGGGGCGGTCAGCGTCCCCACCATCGGAATCGGGGCGGGCCGCCATTGCGACGGACAGGTGCTCGTCTATCACGACGTGTTGCAGATGGCCAGCGACATCCGGCCTTCTTTCGTCAAGACCTACGCCGAGGTGGGCAAGCAGATCGTGGATGCCCTTCGCCGCTATGTGGAGGATGTCCGCGAAAGGCGCTTTCCGGAGGAGGAGCACGTTTTTCACTCTCCCGAGGTGCAGGCGGCCCTGTACGGCGGCAGGGGGGGAGAAAACGGATGAAAACCGTGACGACCGTCAAGGATTTGCGCGCTTTCCTGCGCCCCCTGCGGGACCGGCGGATCGGCCTGGTTCCCACCATGGGATACCTGCATGAGGGGCATGTTTCCCTGATCCGGAAAGCCCGGGAAGAATGCGATGTCGTGGTGCTTTCCGTCTTTGTCAATCCCCTCCAGTTCGGCCCCGGGGAGGATTATGAGCGATACCCCCGGGATCTGGAGCGGGATGCCAAGATCGCCGAACAGGCGGGCGTCGATTTTCTCTTCGCCCCGTCCGTGGAAGAGATGTATCCCCAAACGCCCCTCACCAAAGTGACCGTTTCGCGGCTGACCGACCGGCTGTGCGGCGCTTCCCGTCCCGGTCACTTCGACGGCGTGGCCACGGTGGTGACCAAGTTGTTCCACATCGTCGAGCCGGACCGCGCCTATTTCGGGATGAAGGATGCCCAGCAGGTGGCCGTGGTGGAACAAATGGTCCGGGACCTCCATTTTCCGGTCACGGTGGTTCCCTGTCCCACGGTGCGGGAAAAGGACGGATTGGCCGTCAGTTCCCGAAATGTTTATCTGTCCGAGGAGGAGCGGAAGCAGGCGACGGTTTTGTCCGCGGGCCTGCGCGAAGTGGCCGAAAAGGTGAAACGGGGGGAAATGACCCGGGCCAGCCAAGCGATCGAATACCTGAAGCGGAGGATTTCCTCCAAACCCCTGGCCCGGATCGACTATGTGGACGTGCTCGCCTATCCCGAACTGACTCCGGTGGAGGAACTCAAGGGGCGGCGGGTGATCGTCGCCGTCGCCGTCCGATTCGGCTCCACCCGCCTGATCGACAACACCATCCTGGACGAAAAGGAGGAAACTCCATGCTCCGCACGATGATGAAGGCCAAAATTCACCGGGCCACCGTGACCGAAGCCAATCTCAACTATGTGGGGAGCGTCACCATCGACGAAGAACTGCTCGAGCGGGTGGACATCCTGCCGGGTGAAAAGGTGCAAATCGTCAACAACAACAACGGGGCCCGCCTGGAAACCTACGTGATCCCCGGTCCCCGGGGCAGCCGGACCGTCTGCCTGAACGGCGCGGCGGCCCGATTGGTGCAGCCGGGCGACAAAGTGATCATCATCGCCTACGCCCTGATGGACGAGGAGGAAATCAAACGCCACCGCCCGCGGATCGCCATCATGGGCGACCAAAACGAAATTCTCGAAGTGATCGGCGAAGAGGTGCACGGAACGGCGCTCTGATCCGGTCGCTTTGATCCGCCGGGAATACCTGGCGGAGGCTGCTGACAAAACTCCCGGCTTGGGAATCGGGAGGCGATTTTTCGTCTCGACTCCACGCGGTGGCGAGTCGCTCGACGAAAAATCGCTCCCTCCTGATACGTTGTCAACAGCCTGAATCCGTCGGGAATACCCGGCGGATTTTTTTATTTCCGCTGGACATAATGCCCTGTAGCATCCCTTGACGGTCGAGGAGGATTTCAATGTTTCATCAGTGGACAGAAACGGTGAAGCGAGCGCTGAAGGAGATCGAAAAGCGGTATCCCGCCGGCTCGCCGGAAGAAAGGAAGAGGCTGCGGGAACGGTTTGTCCAGATCAAGCGGGCTTGCGACAACCTGCTGGAGGCCTGGGCGGACATCGAAGATCGCATCGTCCGCCTGGTCCATGCATATCCGGAATTGGCGGAGGAAGGGGAGGAGCTGGAGGGGGAATTTGAACTGGATGAGATGGTGGTGCGCCGATTTCGCCAGGGGCAGGGTTTTTACCGTTTGAACATGTTCGTCGAGGCGGAAGAAGCCTTCCGGGAGGTCGTCGAAGAAGAGCCGGAATTTCTGCTGGGACGGGTGTACCTGGCCTTGAGCCACTTCCAGAAGGGGAACACGGATGAAGCTTACCGGCACTTTCAATTGATCGCTTCCACGACGAATCACGATGTCTTCATCGCCTTCGCCCGCCACATGATGGGGTGTGTCCGCGTCCGGGAGGGGGACGAGCGGGGAGCGATCCGCCAGTTCCGGAAGGCCCTCTCCCACCGGCAGAACGAGGCGGACACCTGGTTCAATCTGGGTGCCTGCCACTACCGGCTGGGCGAGTATCACGAAGCGATTCCCTGCTTTTATCAAGCCCTATTGTTGGATGAGAACGACGAGGAAGCGATGTGGATGCTGGCCAATTGCCATCGGAAATTGAAGCAGTGGGACAGCGTCGCCTACTGGCGGATGCTGGCCTTTGAAAAGACCGACAGCCTGCAGGCGATGGAAACCATCGCCCGGGATTACGAAGAGATGGGGGAGACGGAAAAGGCCCTCTCCTGGTATCGAAAAATCCTCAGCCGGGATGCGCGGCGGATCGGTGCTTATCAGGGAATGGGCTGGAATACCTGGGTCGCCGGAAGGGGGCAGGAAGCCCTGGCCTGGCTGAAAAAGGGGTTGTCCCTGGCGCCCGGGGATCCGGACCTCCTGTTCACCTATGCCTGGATTTTGCTGGAGATGGGGGATGTCGAAAAGGTGGAGGCGATCATCCGCCGCATTCCCGTGGAATGGACGGACCAGCCCCTGTGGCTGGTGATCCGCTCCCGGGTGTTCACCCGCCGGACCAACTTCGAAGAGGCGCAGCTGGCGGCGGAGCGGGTGATCGAACAGGAAAAACCCCGGATTCGGGCGCTGGGGCATTATCAGCTGGGCCGGGTGTTGCTGGAGAAGGGGGATGCGGCGCGGGCGGCGGGACATTTCCGAAAAGCCCGCGAACTGGACGCCGGTTGGAAAGAACCCCTTTTTTACGAAGGGGTATGTCACATGCTGGAAGGGCGTCCCGAAGAGACCCGCAACTGCTGGCGGGAATTGGTCAAAGGGTGATGTCCCCCTGTTTTTTCCGCGGTGAATCACCTTCTGGGCGCCCATCCTAAGAATGGAGGTGATCGGGTTGCACACCATATGGAAGGGATCGATCAGCTTCGGACTGGTGAACATTCCGGTGCGCATGTACGCGGCGACGGACGAAAAACAGGTCTCGTTCCGCCATCTCCACCGGCCGTGCAAAACGCCGATCCGTTATGCCCGCACCTGCCCCACATGCAACAAGGAGGTTCCCTGGGACGAGGTGGTCAAGGGATACGAATACGCCGACGGGCGGTTCGTCCTGATGGAAAAGGAGGAACTGGAGTCGATCCTCCCGGACAATCGCCGCACCATCGAAATCCTGGATTTCGTGGACCTCAAGGAGATCGACCCGATCTATTTCGACCGGTCCTACTATCTCGGCCCCGGGGATACCGGGGAGAGGGCCTACGCCCTCCTGCGGGAAGCGATTGAATCGACGGGAAAGATCGGCGTCGCTCAACTGACGATCCGGTCCAAACAGTCGCTGGCGGTGGTCCGCTCCTACCGGCGCGCGCTGGTGATGGAGACCATTTTTTACCCCGACGAGGTGCGGAGCGCCGACCGGGTGCCCGGCTTGCCGGAGGAGGCGGAACTGCCGGCGAAGGAACTGGAAATGGCCCGTCAATTGATCGAGAACTTGTCCACTTCCTTTGATCCGCAAAAATATAAGGACCATTATCGCGAATCCCTCGAGGCGGTCATCGACAAGAAGATTCGCGGGGAGGAGATCGTGGAAGCGCCCGAATCCCGCCCGGAGAAGGTGGTCGATCTGATGGAAGCCCTCAAGGCCAGCCTGGAAGCGACCCAGCCCAAGGGAAAAGGGAAGCGGAAGAAGAGGACGACGGGATGAGGGATTATTTTCCGATCCAGTACCGGATATGGGTCACATCCTGCGTCGGCCTTTCCTTCACCACGCGGCCTTCTTCGTCGGTGATCACTTCGATTTGCCGGTAATGATCCACCCTCCAGCCGTCGTGAACACTGGAGCCCTCGTACTGTTCCAGGTATTCCGAGCGGTAGGACGGGGCCTCCGGTTTGGCCATCGACGGAACCTCGACGGGGGGCGCCCATGCGTGGCGCACCAGAAGGAGGGCGGCCAGCATGAGATTCACGGCCGCGGCCGTGTACAGAAAAGCGTTTTTCCAAGGGTTTTTCCCGGACCAGGGCATGGAAATCCCCCTCGCGAAGGGTTTGTACCAGTATATGGGGCCCCAAGGCGGCTTAGAATCTTTTTCTGAAGAATCCGGGGGGCGAAGAGGATGGGGTGGGAAAGAAAGCCGGGGCCGATCCAACCGATGGAGCCGGTTCTTTCGGACCGGGTGATCCAAGGGGCGGATCGGTTGTATCAGGTCAAGTGGGACGGCGTCCGGGTGCTGGCCCACGTGGAAAAGGGACAGGTTCGCCTGTGGAACCGGCGCCGGCGGGAACGGACGGAAACGTATCCGGAACTGGTGGCGGCGCTGGGAGATACGGCCGCGAAGGAAGCTTTGATGGATGGGGAAGTGATCGCCCTTCATCCCGGCACCGGAAAACCCGACTTTTTTCGGGTGCTGAAAAGGGACCTTTCCCGCCGCATCGGTCCGGGTCTGATGGAAAGGATTCCCGTTTTTTACGTGGTATTTGATCTGATCTTTCTGGATGGAAAATGGCTGCTCGATCATCCCCTCGAAAAACGGCTTGAGCAGCTGGCCCGCATTCTCCCCGGTTCGGAGCGGATTCATTTCTGCGACAGCTACGAGGACGGAATGGCCTTGTGGGAGCGCACCGGCAAAGAAGGAATGGAAGGGATCGTGATCAAGGAAAGAAAGGGACGCTACCACATCGGGAGAAAACATCCCACCTGGCTCAAGGTGAAACATTTCCGGCAGCTGGAGGCGGTCGTCGTCGGCGTCACGCTCCGCCAGGGACGGGTCAATTCGCTGCTTCTGGCCCGGGAGGAAGATGGGGGGCTTGCTTACATCGGGCGGGCCTCCTCCGGATTGGACCAGGAACGCATCGAGGCCCTCACGAGGGCGCTTCCCCTGATCCGCCGGGAAAGTCCCCCGCCGTCTCTCGCTCCCGTCCCGCCTTCGGCGGTCTGGGTGGAGCCCTTGATTAAGGCCCAGATCCGTTATTTGGAGTGGACTCCCGACGGAACCCTGCGCAGCCCGTCCATCCTTTCCGTGGGAGTGAAAAATTCAACTCCCGGCACCGGCTGACGGTTTCGGGAGTTGAAGAAAGTCACCAGTATAAACGGCGGCGCGGGAAGAACGGCGGCGGAAAGAAGAAGGGCGGAAAAAGGGGAACGGGGACGGGAATTACCGGGAAAAAGGGATAGATGCTGACCCGGGGATCGTATCCGGGATAGGATTCCGGATAACCCGTGACCCCGTCATCGCCGAAGGGGGCATATCCGGAATCCACGTACGTTTCCCAGATTTCCGCTTGAGAATCAGGCGAGGGAATCATTTTCCTTTCCTTCACGCTGGTTCCTCCTCATTGGCAAGGGTTCTGTCTCAATGTATGTCACGGCCCCTTCGTCAGACATTTGTCCTGCCCGATTTGGGCGGGTGTCCGGCCGGAAAAAGGGGGGACTTGAGGTGGCGTCCCGGCGAATGGTGTCGGTGGAGGGAAAAGAGATCGCAATTTCCAATCCGGAAAAGATGTTGTACCCGGCGGCGGGAATCACCAAATGGGATTATGTGCTGCACCTTGCCCGACTGGCCCCTTTTCTGCTGGCCCACTCCCGGCGTCGGTTGCTGACCACCATCCGGTATCCGCACGGCGTCGGCGACACCTTTTTTTATCAGAAAAACGTCCCTCCCAATGCCCCCGATTGGATTGCCACGGTCCGGGAGGGACAAGTCACGTACGTTCTTTTGGAGAACACGCCCACTTTGATTTGGCTGGCCAATCTGGCCTGCCTGGAGTTTCACCTTTCCTTCCACTACGCGGATGACCCCGATCACCCGCCGGAGCTGGTTTTCGATCTGGACCCCTCCGTGGAGGGGTTTGACCGGGTGATGGAGGCGGCCCTTCTGACCCGGGAGGTGCTGAACCAACTGGAGCTGGATGCCTGGGTGAAGACCTCCGGGGCGACCGGGCTGCAGCTGTATATCCCCATCCAGGGGAGGCTCTCGTTTGAACAGACGCGCCGGGTGAGCCGGTTCATCGCCCGATACCTGGAGGAAAAACACCCGCGGCTCATCACGCTGGAACGGCTCAAAAAGAACCGCGGCGACAAAGTGTATTTCGACTATCTGCAGCACTGGAGGGGCAAATCCCTGATCGCCCCTTACTCGCCCCGGGCCAGGGCGCGGGCGACGGTTTCCACCCCCCTGAGGTGGTCGGAGCTGAAGCCGGGGCTTGTCCCGGAAAAGTTCACCCTTCCGACGATTCACCGCCGCCTGGACGAGACGGGAGATCTGTTTCAGCCCCTCTTGTCCCGGGAAAACCGCTTTGATTTGACTCCAATCCTGGATTTTGTGGAGAGGAAGCGGAAGTGACTTGTCTCTCCGCGAGGTTTGCGATATGGTGGGGATGTGTCGAAGCTGCCAAGGGAGGGAAGGCGGTTGAAGCGCCTGTTTGTGCATGCGACCATCTTGACGATGAAGGAGGGGGAGAAGCCCCTGGCGGATGCGGCGCTGGCCGTGGAGGACGACCGGATCGCCTATGTCGGACCGGTGCCGTCGGAGACCGACGGGTACGATGAAGTGGTGAACATGGCCGGGAGGGCGATTTTGCCGGGGTTTGTGAATACCCACGGACACGCGGCCATGTCCCTGCTCAGGGGATATGCCGACGACGATCCGCTGAAAACCTGGCTGGAAGAAAAAATTTGGCCGATGGAAGCCCGTTTCGGCCCCGAACAGGTCCGTTGGGGATCGGCCCTGTCCGTGCTGGAGATGATCAAGGGCGGGACCACCTGCTTCCTGGACATGTATGACCACATGGATCAGGTGGGACAAGTGGTGGAGGAGGCGGGAATCCGCGCCGTTTTGTGCCGGGGAGCCATCGGCCTTTGTTCCGAGGAGGAACGTCGGGCCAAGCTGGAAGAGGCGGTCCGGTTCGCCCGCGAGTGGAACGGGGCGGCGCAGGGAAGGATCACAACGATGATGGCCCCCCACGCCCCCTACACCTGTCCCCCCGACTACATCGCCCGGTTTGTGGACAAGGCCCGGGAGTTGGGGCTTCCCCTTCACACCCACATGTCGGAGACGGAGGCGGAAGTCCGGCAAAATGTGGAGCAGTACGGCCTCCGTCCCGTGGAACACCTGCGCCGGCTGGGCGTCTTCGACGGACCGGCCCTGGTGGCCCACGCGGTTCACCTGACGCCGGAAGAGATCGCGATTCTGGCGGAATGCGGGGTGAAAGTCTCCCACAACCCGGGGAGCAATCTGAAATTGGGCAGCGGCATCGCCCCCATCCCGCAGATGCTCGAAGCGGGCATTCGCCCCGCGCTGGGCACGGACGGCCCGGCGAGCAACAATAATCTGGACATGTTGGAGGAGATCCGGCTGGCGGCCCTCATCCACAAGGGCGTCCATCGGGATCCCCAGGCCGTGCCCGCTCCCGTCGCCCTCCGGATGGGAACGTTGTACGGAGCCGAAGCCCTGTTCCTGGAGGATCGGATCGGGACCCTGGAACCGGGCAAAAAGGCGGACTTCATCACGATCGATCTGACGGGGCCCCACATGCAGCCCCTGCACGACGTTGAATCCCACCTGGTCTATTCCGCCTCCCGGGATGACGTGCTGGATGTGTATGTGGACGGGCGCCCCCTTCTCCGGAACCGGCAATGCCTCACCCTGGACGAGGAGAAGATCCGGTATCACGCGCAAAAAGCCTTTGACGCGATCCGTCCCTGAAAAAACCTGCCGCGCGGGCAGGTAAATGATGGGGGAGGCGAATAGGCAGGAGAAGGTTTGTTAAACTAACGACAGGTTAAACTTTCAGTTCGATGTTCAGCCGAAAACGGAGGGGGATTTCTTCGTCTTCGACTTCAAGCAGTTGATTTCGCCGGGCGGGGGAAGCCCAGGATTCCGCGTGCAAAAAGGGGCGGATTTTTTCCATTTCCTCCCCGGAAAGATGCGTTTCCAGGGTTCCGATCAGCCATCCCGGGGAAAGGGAAGCGGTCACCTCATCACCTCCTCCGCGTGAATTATTATCTCCGGCGGGACTGTCCACAATGAGTTCACATTTTTTCATGTATGCCCATCGGATGGGCATTTTTCTTTTGAAAGGTGATAAGGGAAAGGCCGGTTGCGTACATATGGAAGGAAATCCTGGACCTAAGGGGAGAGCCGTGTCATGCGCAATCTGTGGTGGCTGTTGGTTTTGCTCTTTCTCTTCGGATGCAAAGCGCACCCGGAGCCGGCGCCAACCGCCCCCCCGTCCGATCAGAGGTCCCTTCGGGAAGGGTTGCATCAGATTGTGGAACGCCAATTGGCGCGTGAGCCCTTATCTTTTTCGATCATCCTCGGAGAACCTTCCGATCTTCGCTTCGTCGGCGAACAGAAGGGGGCGGACTGGACACTGAAAAGCGAGGGGACCGACGAGCCGATTGAGGTGACCAAGAAAGGGGACCAAATCGAGCTCGTCCGGAGCGAAAACCGGGAAACATTGTCCGAACGCCAATTCGGACTGATTTCCCCCCGGGACCATCTCCTGTTGCTCCGGGAGGCGGCCGGGCGGATCACGCCCCTTCCCTCACGGGAGCAGGGGATCGAGGGGATGGAAATCGTACTGGACCGGGAAAAGATCGGAAAGATCGTGGAGAAGCAGATGGGCTCCCAAAAAGCGGCGCGGGAGATCGCCCTGAGCGCCAGCCGAAAGATCCGGGTGCTCTACCGTCTGTGGTACCGAAGCGGCGACGGTGAACTGGTGCGTATGGAAATCCGGCTGGATACCACCCATCCGTCTCCGGATCGGAAGAAGCAGATCCGCTACATTTTTCGCACGTCCTAGTCCGCGGCCATCGCCGCAATTTTTTTATTCCATAAATTCCTATCATCTACCAATATGTTATATATGATATAATTCAATTGAATTTTTATTGTGGGAGAGGAGCGTGACATCGGTGAATATCCGCGCCATGCCCGCGGTGTTGAGCTTGCTTGTCACGCTGATCGTCTTGTTTGGAGGCTATTTCGCTCACCAGTGGTTCAACCTTGAAAAGCCCATGGAAAAAGCGATTCAATCGACGCCCCATGTGACACTGGAAGCGTTGCGGATAAAACCGGATGAAATTGAGATTCGATTGCGCACGGATGAAAATTTTTCATTGGCTGCCGATTACATCCCCCTTCAGGAAAAGCTTCGATCCCTTTCCGGGGGGCGTGAGCTCCACATCCGACTGGTTGACCGGGCGGATGCCGTCCTGGAAAAAGCCTGGAGCCAAATGGCCTTCGGCGTGACCGAGGCCGTGGTCCGAAAGCGGTACACCCGGATTCCCGAAACCGTCGAAAGGGTGGCCGAAGCGGCAAAGGTCCGGCACGAGGTGGCGATGGATGACCGGTTCATCTATGTGGCCCTTCATCACGAAGGTCATTCCCTCTACCGCGTGCTCCCCCTGGAGGCCGGCAGGGGAGGTGAGGGGGCATGATTTGGGGAATTTTGGCCGGGGCGCTGATCGGAGTCCTCCTGTTTGCCCTGTATCTCGGTTATGACCCGCTTCCCCTCATCCTCCTTTTGGTCGCGGCAGGGGCGATCGTTGCCTATTTCCGCACCCGCTCGGGCAAAGGGATCAGTTTGGCGGGAACGGAGAGGAAGCATCGGGACCTCAGCATCCCGGACATTTCCTTTGACGATATCGGCGGGCAGGAGCGGGCCAAAAAGGAACTGAAGGAGGCCCTGGATTTCCTGATCCACCGGAAACAGATCGACTCCTACGGCATCCGGCCCATCAAGGGCATTCTGCTGGCGGGCCCGCCGGGCACCGGAAAAACCCTGATGGCCAAGGCCGCCGCCCGCTACACCGATTCGGTGTTCGTGTCCGCATCGGGAAGCGAGTTTGTGGAAATGTACGTGGGAGTCGGAGCGCAGCGCATCCGGCAGCTCTTTCGGGAGGCCCGCAGGCGGGCGAAAAGGAGCGGAAAAAAGAGCGGAGTGGTTTTCATCGACGAAATCGACGCCATCGGGGGAAAGCGCGAAGGAGGCACCCAGCACCGGGAATACGACCAGACCCTGAACCAGCTCTTGACGGAGATGGACGGCATCTCCTCGGACCAGGAAATCCAGCTTCTGGTGATCGCCGCCACCAACCGCAAGGAGCTCCTGGATCCGGCGCTGCTGCGTCCCGGGCGCTTTGACCGGCATATCGAGGTGGACCTGCCGGACAAGCGGGCCCGAAAACAGATTCTTCAGCTGCACATGCGGAACAAGCCCCTGGATGAAAAGGTGGATTTGGACAAGGTTGCCGCGGAGACCTTCGGCTTTTCCGGGGCCCAATTGGAGAGCCTGGCCAATGAGGCGGCCATTTACGCCCTCCGGGACGGGGAAAAGAAAATCGGTCCCCAACACCTGTCCGCGGCCATCGACAAGGTGATGATGGGCGAGATGACCGACAGGAAGGCGACGCGGGAAGAAAGGGAGCGGGTTGCCGTTCACGAGTTGGGACACGCCATCGTGGCGGAAATCGTCCAACCCGGTTCCGTTTCCCGGGTTTCCCTGTCCCCCCGGGGCCAGGCCCTGGGATATGTGCGGCAACATCCCGGTGAAGACCGTTACCTGTATACCCGGGAAGAGATCGAAGGGCGGATCATGGTCTGCCTTGCCGGGGCCGCGGCGGAGCGGGAATTTTACGGAAACCGCAGCACCGGCGCCCAAAACGATTTCCAACAGGCTCACCGCCATGTCCGGACGCTGATCCGGACCGGTCTGTCGGATCTGGGGATCGTCGACCCGGAGCTAATGAGCAAAGAAAAAATGCACGAGGAATCCCTCCGCATTCTGAAGGAACTGGAAGAGCGGACGAGCCGCATCCTCTCCAGCCACAGGCGGGTGATGGAACAGTCCTTGGAGATTCTGCTTTCGGAAGAGGTGCTGTCCGGCGACGAATTCCGCCGGCTGCTTCGCGCGCAAACACCGGAGAAGGCCCGGATCTGATCCGGGTTTTTTTGTGCGAACATCTTCTTAAACGGAGATCTTTTTGGGATAATAGACCGTGAGCAGAGTATGGGGGGAGAGAGAAAGTGAAACTGTCCAAGCGGGTTCAGCAACTTGCGCCGTCAACCACTCTGGCCATCACGGCAAAGGCAAAAGAGTTGAAAAAACAGGGGCGCGATGTGATCGGACTCGGCGCCGGGGAGCCCGATTTCAACACGCCCGAACCGATTCTCCGGGCCGCCGAGGAGGCCATGCGCGCCGGTCATACCAAATACACGCCCTCCGGAGGCATTCCCGAGCTGAAGCAGGCGATCGTCGAGAAGTTCCGGCGGGACAACGGCCTGACCTATCGACCGGAACAGATCGTCGTGACCTCGGGGGCCAAACACGCCCTGTACAATCTGTTTCAGGTGCTCATCGATCCGGGAGACGAAGTGATCATTCCCGCCCCGTACTGGGTGAGCTATGTCGAGCAGGTGAAATTGGCCGGAGGGACGCCGGTCATCATCCGGGGGGAAGAAGAGCGATCCTTCAAGGTCACGCCGGAGCAGCTTCGCGGTGCGATCACCGGGCGCACCCGGGCTTTTCTCATCAACAGCCCGTCCAACCCCACCGGGATGGTTTACAGCCGGGAAGAACTGGAGGCTTTGGGCCGGGTTTGCCTGGAGCACGGACTGGTGATCATTTCCGATGAAATCTATGAACACCTGATTTACGGGGACCAGGCCCACGTCAGCATTGCCCGGTTGGGACCGCAATTTTATGAGCAAACCATCGTGATCAACGGGGTGTCCAAAACCTACTCCATGACCGGGTGGCGCATCGGCTATGCCGCGGGCAATGCCGAGGTGATCCGGGCCATGACCAGTTTGTCCAGCCATTCCACCTCCAATCCGACATCGGTGGCCCAGTACGCGGCCCTGGCGGCGCTCAACGGATCGCAGGAACCGGTCCGGGAGATGAAAAAAGCCTTCAAGGAGCGAAGGGATTACGTCGTAAAGCGGATCCGAAACATCGAGGGGCTGCGCTGTCTGGAGCCCCAGGGGGCTTTTTACGCCTTTGTCAACGTCCGGGATGTTGTCGAAGCATCGGGGCGGTTCCGGGATGTGGACGAATGGGCGAAGGCGCTGTTGGAGGAAGAGCTCGTCGCTGTGGTTCCCGGGTCCGGTTTTGGTTCCCCCGATCACATCCGCATTTCCTACGCCACCTCGATGAATCAGCTGGAAAAGGCGATGGATCGGATCGAGCGGTTTGTGAAAAAGTATCGGTAAATGAACCGGCGGCCTTCCCGCGAGGGAAGGCCGTTTTTGTCCCGCGAAACCCGAACATGGGTTTGTATTTCGTCAGCATATGGATGCATGCGGCCTGAAACGGAAGGATTTGTGAAGGCCCGGCTTCTTACCCCCGGCCATCGGGACTGTCTCTTGCAGGTCCGAAATGTCCCCCCTCTCTCCTTTTTGACCTCCTTTGTCCGAAAACGATAAAATGAACGGCGAAATTGGCGGTTGTCCCAAATTCAAAAGGGTGGAATGGGGGGAACAATTTGAAGCTTTCCATTCGGTTCGCCTTGGTCTCCCTCTTGGTCGCAGTCGCCGCCGGGTGCGGCGCCCTGGACCCGGGAGGAGGCTCTTCCCTGGAAAAGGCCAGGGAAGAGGGGGTGATCAAGGTCGGCTTTGCCAATGAAAAACCTTATGCGTACCGGACAGAGGACGGCGAGGTCACCGGCGAGGCGGTGGAGATCGCCCGCCATGTGTTCAAGCAGATGGGCATCGAAAAGATCGAGCCGATCCTCACGGATTTCGGACAGCTGATTCCGGGACTGAAGGCGAAACGGTTCGACGCCATCACCGCCGGCATGTATATCACCCCGGAACGGTGCCGGGAAGTGGCCTTTGCCCATCCGGAGTATCGGATCGGCGAGGCGCTGGCGGTGAAGAAAGGAAATCCAAAGAATCTTCGCAGTTATGAGGATATTGCGAATAATCCAGATGTCACCGTGGCCGTGATGCAGGGAGCCATTGAGAAGCAATATTTGAAGCAGGTGGGTGTAAAGGAACAGCAGATCAAAAGCGTGCAGGATCAGCCCGCCGCCTTGGCCATGCTGAAGACGGGACGGGTGGATGCCATCACCATGACCGGTCCCTCGCTCCGGGAAGTGCTGGAGGCCGAGGGGGATGACGGAGTCGAAACGGTGGAGGATTTCCGGCAACCGGTGATTGACGGCGAGAGCATCGTGGGATACGGTGCGACCGCCTTCCGGAAGGATGACAGGGATTTGCTAGAGGCTTACAACCGGGAGCTTCAAAGGATGAAGGAGAGCGGCAAACTGCTGGAGATCCTTCAGCGATTCAACTTCTCCGAAGAGAATTTGCCCGGAGAAAAAACCGCCGAGGAACTCTGCCGGGGCTGAGAAGCGGGGCCTTTCGGCCCCTCAACAGTTTTCGCTGAAAGGTTGTGGTAGCCATCGACGTTTGGTTTCAGGTATTGCCTTCCCTCGTTCAAGGGATGGTCGTCACTCTGCAAGTGCTGTGCTATTCCGCGATTCTGGCCTTCATTTTTTCCTTTTTGGCCGGCTTCGCCCGCCTGTCCCGGTGGCGCCCCCTGCGTTGGGCGGCCGGTGCCGTGGTGGAGTTTTTCCGCGGGACTTCGCTGCTCGTCCAGTTGTACTGGCTGTATTTCGCCCTGCCGGTGCTGGCGGGAATCCATCTTCCCTCGGATCTCGTCGGGATTTTGGCCTTCACCTTCAACTACGGCTCCTACGGTTCGGAGGTGGTCCGGAGCGCCATCCTGGCCGTTCCCCGGGGGCAGCACGAAGCGGGGATCGCCCTCAATATGACCCCCGCCCAGCGGATGCGGAGCATTATCCTGCCCCAGGCCTTCCGGATCATGCTGCCTTCCTTCGGCAATCTCCTGATCGAGATGCTGAAGGGAACCGCGCTGCTGTCGCTCATTTTCATCCCCGAGATGACCAACAACATCATCCAGATGCGGAACACCGTGGGACACACGCCGCAGCTGCTCGGCCTGTTGCTGGTCGGCTACTTCGTCATCGGCTATCTCCTTACGCGGATCATGCGCCGGGTGGAAAGCCGGTTCGGCGCGGGAAGGACGGCGGTCTGACATGGTGTGGGATTGGGATTACACCTTGCGGGAAGTGCTCCCGAAGCTGCTCGGCGTCCTACACGTGACGATCGGAGCGACGGTGGCGGGGTTTCTTTTGGCCCTGGTGCTGGGACTGATTTTCGCCTTGGTGCGCCGCTCCAAAAACCGGATCCTCGCGGGCCTTGCCGGCGGCGCCGTGGAGTTTATTCGGCTCACGCCCCTTCTGGTGCAGCTGTATTTCATCTACTTCGTGATGCCGGAAATCGGCCTCACCCTGAGCGCCTTTGCGGCGGGGGCGTTGGGGCTGGGAATCCACTACGCCGCCTATGTTTCGGAAGTGTACCGGGCCGGGATCGAATCGGTGAGCAAGGGGCAGTGGGAAGCGGCGACGGCCCTCAATTTCTCCAAGAGGCAGATGTGGCAGAGCATCATTCTTCCTCAGGCGATCCGCCCCATCGTTCCCGTCCTGGGCAACTACCTGATTGTCATGTTCAAGGAGACGCCCTACCTTTCCGCCATCGGCCTGATGGAGATGGTGGGCGCCGCCAAGGAGATCGGCGCCGAAACCTTCCGGTACATGGAACCGATGACGCTGGTGGGAATCTTCTTCCTGATTCTCAGTTATGCGGCCTCCCTGCTCGTGAAACGGGCGGAGCGGAAGATGGATCTGAACCGGTTGGGAGAGCGGACGAAGTCCGCCCCGGAAGGATGAGCGGAGGGAGTGATGAGAGCGTGAAGGAAAGCGTTCGGGCGGAGGGCGGAATGCCGCCTTCCCGAAAGGCGGAACCGATCGTCAAGTACCGGGGGATCAACAAGTACTTCGGCGACCACCACGTGCTCAAGGACATCGATTTTGACCTGTATCCCGGGGAGCGGGTGGCGATCATCGGCCCCAGCGGCTCCGGAAAAACCACCATGGCCCGGGTGCTGATGACCCTGGAGCGGCCGGATTCGGGCACCATCGAAGTGGGCGGACGCCATCTCTGGCACAAGGAGGTGGACGGCAAACTCGTCCCCGCCGATGAGAAGCACCTGCACGAGGTGCGGGGAGACATCGGGATGGTGTTTCAGCATTTCAACCTGTTTCCCCACATGACCATCCTGCGCAACTGCACCGAAGCCCCGATCAAGGTGCTGGGACTTTCCCGGGAAGAGGCGGAGGCGCGGGCGAAGCGCATGCTGGAGAAGGTGGGAATGCTGGACAAGATCGATCAGTATCCGGCCAGTCTGTCGGGAGGGCAGCAGCAGCGGGTGGCCATCGCCCGGGCGCTGGTGATGCGGCCCAAGGTGATGCTGTTTGACGAGCCCACCTCCGCCCTGGACCCGGAGACCGTGGGGGAGGTGCTCGAGGTGATCAAGGAGATCGCCCGGGAAGGCGAGATGGCGATGATGCTGATCACCCACGAGATGAGCTTCGCCCGGGAGGTGGCGGACCGGGTCGTCTTCTTCGACGAGGGGCGGATCGTGGAACAGGGACCGCCGTCGAAGATCTTCGGCAACCCGGAAAGCGACCGCCTGCGGGATTTTTTGAAACGGTTCAACATGATGCTGAACGGAGGCGATTAGAAAAAAGGGAGGGCGATGGCCCTCCCCGAGGCTGTTGACAAAGAAGGGTCAACAGCCTTTTTTGTTGAATTCGGAATAAAACAATTCCGAAGGAAGGTTTTTATATGTTCAGGACGAACCCATCCAGGGAATTTCAACCCGAAACAGTCAACATAGAAGACCTTGTTCCCCAAGATCACTTGCTTAGAAAAATCAATGAAACCATCGACTTTTCGTTTATCGCGGAAAAATGCCGCCCCTTGTATTGTCAAGATAATGGGCGTCCTTGCATCGATCCGGTCATGCTGTTCAAAATGCTTTTGATCGGTTATTTGTACGGAATTCGTTCGGAAAGACGCCTCATTGAGGAAATCCGG